>CAZAAB010000001.1:0-45391 GCA_964483015.1 Candidatus Woesearchaeota archaeon
TTTATTGATTTCATTTGTTTGACGACGGGTGAAATCGGGGCTCTTCGGAGCCCCCTTATTTACTTACTTATTAGGTATACTTATTAAGTAATACAACTATATAAACTTTTGGGTTATTAGGTTAACCTAAATAGTAAACTTTATATATTTCAATTCTTTAGATTGATTATGGCAATACAGAAAGTGTTTGGAGATAATGAAGTCTATAAGTGTGAGAAATGTGGGCATGTTTGGATGAAAAGGAGAGATGAAAAACCCCTTATTTGTCCTAAATGCAAAACTGCCAGATGGAACAAGCCCAAGAAGAAATAATTTTTTTAGTCATCTCAAGTCCCGCTTAGGTAACAATGTTCTTTTAATAATACTGCTCCTTGGCTCTCCGAAGTTCTTCAGGATAATCCCTACTTAAATACTCTGCCTTAAATTCTATATTTTCAGGATAGTTTATCTTCCATATTTTAATAGGCCCCTGAATCCCGCCATACCTGACAATGTCACCTATGTCAACCCCCTGATTTTGAATATTTTGAACTATGGCGTTTGGTTCTTTATGAGCAAGTTCAAAATTTTCACCTTCATCAAATAAATAAAGTTTTACCCATAAAGCTTTCATAGATTTTTCAGTTATGAACAATGCTGAACCCTTTTTTTGAACGTTTGTCTGACCGACTTGAGGGATTATATATAAACAGCCGCCGTAGCCTTTTTCAAACTCATATTTTTCTTCTTCATAATAAATACATTTTAATGGAATATTAACCTGTTTTCCCTGATAAACAAAGGCGGTTGTAGGCTGTTTAAAACTGCCGTCTTTTCCAGTCCTGACAAAAACACCTCCTATTCCTGCCTTAAAGCGTGGGAAGAATATCTGTTTGTCTTCAGTTTTCCACATAAAGTCTTCGTCAAGAAAAGTGCCCCCGCTATAAAAATAAACTGTTTCATTTTTTGTTTCTTGGATATTTTGCTCATCTAAATAAAAAGTTGGCATCTGACTATACCTGTCATAATTAACATCTCCCCCAATGCTTGAAAAAGCAGAATACTTCCCAATATCTGTAGAATCAATCAATAAATGTGTTGAATTATGGGCATAAAGGAATTCTAATGCCTCCTCTTCTGAGTGTCCTATCAGAACATGCCTTCCCATGAGGTGATTCCAGTAAGATATGGAGTTTCCACCATCTAATACTGTAGCTCTATTTCCTATTGACTGAACCCAGTAACCATAGTCCCACCAGTGCGCAAATACAGCGCTTCTTTCTGTATTTTCTCTTACCCATGCCATTGCTCTTTGCCACTGATGAGTATATGAAGAAGGAATCATAGACTCAGCACTTTTTTTAGAAACTTGATAGTTATAATAAAAACTATATGCAGAACATAAAACAATAATAATGGCAAGAACCGAGAATACGATTTTTAGGGTTTCTCCTTTTTCTTTGGCTGCTCTCCCAACTATGTTTACTGCAAGAAAGCCAGCCATTATAGCTGCAGAAGGAGCCAAACCCATAATTAACCTTATAGCAGACCTTGCCCCTATAATACTGATAAAGAAGTATAGTATTAAAAATAGATAAGCGAAGTTAATTTTTTCAAACTCGTTTAGCGAATTTTCTTTATAGTGCTTATAATAAGATAATATTCCTACTATAAAGACCAATGCTATAGATCCAAAGTAAATAAACCTGCTGATAAAATTCTCACCATTCAAAACACTATTTTGAGAATATCTGCTAAAAATTAATCCGAAGAGAAAAACAATATAAGTAAGTGTAAAAATCCACCTGTCTTTATTTTTAAACTTCTTTAAAGTTTCATAAACTAAAAATATTGAACCAGTAAAAAAAAGCCAGAATAACAGGGGGAGATTTTTTATATTGGGGCCAAAGCTTCCTTTCCAGGTATCAAAATATGGCTGCCTGTTTTCTGCAACAGTAAAAGCAAGTCTGTCAGAATAAGGTTGCTTTAAATGGAAGAAAATGTCTCTAATAAAGGTTGGAAGAAAAGAAATACCCAAAAATACAGAAGATAGAACAATAGCAAGAACCACAAAAACAATCAAAGAGAAAATCCGGTCTGGCATCTTTTTCTTTATTTTGTCTACAAATCCAATTTTTTTAACAGGCGTTTCAAAAATAATAAAATCCACCAAATAAAGGAAAAAAACTGCAAAACATAATCCACTGGTAGAAGAAGCCATCAAACCCCTAAAAGAGTATCTTTGCGAAAACAATAAAGGAAGGAACATTGAAATTAAAAACCAGGAAAAATAAACTATCCTTGTTTTTTTATTAATTTTTCCAAGAATGAAAACTACAGAAAAAAATAAAGAAACAGTAGTTAAAATATAAATCCACCCACCCCACACAAGCCCCATCATTGCTGTGGAAATACCAGCAAGACAAGAAAAGATTATCGCTTTTTTCAGCTTGTTTTCTCTCCATGAACAAATAAGAAAATAAAAGGCAAGGAAGAGAAAAAAGAAGCCGGCAGACTCCTTTTCTGGGATACCTGCCACTGTTCTTGAAACTAAGGAAGGGGACATGATTAAGAAGGCCGTGGAAATCAAAGCTACGATTTTTCCGTGCTTGTTTTTTTCAAAAATCTTATTAACAAATAGAAAAAAGGCAAGTGCAGTGAGGACAAACATAAAAGCAGGATAGATAGTAGCAGAGTAATTAACAGATACAGATGAAAATAAGTTTAATGCTTTATGAAAATAAGCAATCATATACGGATGCATTATCAACTCTCTTGAAGTGTCATAACCTAAAGGAACAAATCTCATCGAGTCATGAGCCATCAAGCGGCCATTATTTATTATATGTTTTGAATATCTTAAAAAAAGAAAGGGGTCAAGATCTGGACCTAAAGTATAATCTCCTGTTGTTACATCTTTTAAATTTTCAACATTTACTGTTCTTATGTACCACGCAAATCCGAGCAGGAAGAGCAAAACTATAATAACAATAAGGGATTTATTCTGCGATAAAAAATTTAAAACTTTCTTCTTTCTCTCTTTTACCAGTCTTTCTTCTCTTATTTCATCTTCCATATTCTTTCTCTCTTCAAGTTTGGTTTAAAAGATTTCAAAACCCTACTTAACATTTACTTTATCAACTATTTCTGAGGCAGACTTTTCTTTTTCAACATTCTCACTGTTGCAATAAGGACATCTTTTTTTCTTGTCACTCTTAAAAGCGAAATTACATTCTTGGCACCTAAAGGAAACCATTTTTTCTAAAAAGATTAAGGGTTATTTAAAATTAACCATACAAAATTTTAAAAGAATAACGGAGTTATATAAACTTCGATTAATGCAGAAATAAGCAAAATTGCTATGGCAATAATAGTTAAGTTAAGAAAGTCCTGCAAAATTTTCCAGAATTTTTCATTGCTTATGTCGTGTTTTATTATTGCTGTTGAAACAATCCCCCCTGCTAAGGCAACAATAAAATAAGCTGCTATTTCTGGCAAACCGTGAACCATGTATCTCCAAACCCCAATATGCAACCTACTAATATTATATTTTGTAAAAATGCCTATAGCTGCCGCTATAACTGAGGCATTCCAAGCTAAGACAAAAATAGCGCCCGCACCGAAAATAAGGGAAAAAACAATTGTAAAAATTAAAACATACATATTGTTAAAGAAAATGTTGAAAACTCTTCCAGTGCTTGTTGACATTCCAGCTAAACTTCTGCTTTCAATGCCATACTCTTTAACACAGCCATCTACATTAGTTGGCTTGTTTATAAGACAGTACGTTTCAACCTGTGCCTTTAAGCTATTACTGTCTCCTAAAACTATATGCATAAAGGAAAAAGCTACAATAAATCCTAAGAAAAGCCATAGCAAGGCAAGCAATGCTCTACTATGCTCTCTAAGTATTCTTAAAATACCCTCATATTCCATATCTTTCTCTTCTTCATCTTTAATTAAATAATACATAAATGGCAGAGTGAACATTACAGTAAATGTCACAACTAAAATTCCAGAATATTGAGATAGGACAACATCTTCTGAAAAAATCCAGCTAACCAGCAACATAGATAAGGCAGCATAGAATAATCCCACAAAGAACATTTCCCAAGGCCTTCTTTCAGCTTTTTTTGGACTTAACAACAACTCTAACATTTTTCTCTTTCTTGTTTTAAATCTTGCTGCAGTTTTAAATCTTTCTTTTAGAAATTATTCACAACATTTTTATAATCTCTTTTTTTTAACTTAACATGTTAAAAAAATTGGTTGAAAAAGTAAAGAAAAATAGGAAGCAGAAGAAAGTAGATAAAATAGTTAAAAAAATTAAGCAGATAAAAATTCAGGGCGCAACCAACATAGCAAAAGCAGCACTAAAAGCATACTTTATACTTCCAACAAAAAAAACAAAAAAGAAACTAATTAAGGCAAGGCCTACTGAACCCTTGCTGATAAATGTTTTAGAAAAAGTAGATAAAACAGGAAAAGAAGAAATTTTAAAACATCTTGAAAAAAGCCAGGAAAAAATAAATAAAAATATTTTAAGTTTGATAAAAAAGAATTCAGTAATTTTTACCCACTGTCATTCAACAAATGTTGTCAAGGCCTTAATTTATGCAAAGAAAAAAGGCAAACAGTTTGAAGTTTACAATACTGAGACAAGACCCCTGTATCAGGGAAGGACAACAGCAAAAGAACTGAAAAAAGCAGGAATCAAGGTAACTACTTTTGTAGATTCTGCTGCAAGAATAGCATTAGAAGCATTACAAGGCACGAAAAAAGCTGATTTTGTTTTTTTTGGATGTGACGCAATTTTAAAAGATGGAGCAATCAATAAAATAGGCAGCGGAATGTTTTCTTCAATAGCAAGGCAGGAAGATATTCCAGTTTACATTATTGCAGATTCTTGGAAATATACTAATAAGGTTAAGTTAGAAGAGAGAGATTTTAATGAGGTTTGGAAAAATGCCCCAGTAAAAATAAAAAATCCTGCTTTTGAAAAAATAGAAAAGAAAAACATTAAAGGAATTGTTTCAGAGTTAGGTATTCTAACCTTGCCAAAGTTTATTAAAAAAGCTGAAAAATAATTAAGATAAGTTTGATGAATCTGATTTGGGGGTATAACCTATCTCTTTTTTTAAATCACTTAAATCAACAAATTTTTCAGAATTATTAGACACGCAAGGAACGTTTGCAAAACCTTCATAATTTATAGCTCTTTTTATTATCTCTTTAAAATCTTCATAACTTAACCATGTCGCATTACCCCACGGATTTGGAAGAGGTTTATTGTCTTTAGAAACCGATCCAATTCTTAGGTTTAATCCTGAAATTCCAAATCTATCATGATAAGCTTTGATTAAGTTTTCTGAAATAATTTTAGAAAGTTTATAATAGAAAAATTTTGGGGCTTTTCTTTCTCTAGGATCAATAAAGCTTCTTGGAGTTTTAGTTGTTATCCTGCCGCCTTCAAAAAAAATCCCAGCAAAATTATAAACATACAATGAACTAGAAAAAACAACTCTTTTAGCATCATTTTTTCTAACAGCTTCTAAAACATTATAAGTCATATCAATGTTTTCTCTCGCCTCTTCAGAAGAAATCCAGGGCTTTGAATTTGCAGCCAAATGAATAGCAGTATCCACACCAGAAAAATCAGCTTCAATTTTATTTAATAAATCTGTATTTAGTTTTTTATCTAATAAAATAAGCGTATGTTGTCCTTGCAAGGTTTTTTTTACTAAACCACCTAATAAACCTTCTGAACCAGTAATAAGAATTTTCTTTCTCATATAATAGGATTATCTTTGATTCCTTGCTTTTTCTATCACCTGCCTTAACTGTTGGTTCAACTTTTCTATTTCTTCAAGCAGGTTATTTTTAATTTTCTTTAACTGTTCAACCTGCTTGTCAACTATTTTTTTTGCTTGTTCTGGCTTTTTTCTTAAAACTATATTGCTTCCAACATTGACAAATAATTTTTTATTCTGGATTTTAGAGAGAAAATAAATACCCCTGCCAACAGGAGCTAACATTTCATGATTTTCATCAACATCATCAATTTCTTCTAAACTTTTTTTCAAATCTTCAAACTGTTTAATCTGACTATTAACTTGCTGTACCTGTTCTTCTAACTGATTGCCTCTTTCTTGCAGCATATTTAACTGCATTAAGTATTGTTGTTTTTCTTCTGCCATTTTTTTCCTTTTTTCAACTCTTCAGGTTTTTGATTAAACTTTTTTTCAAAAAGTTTATTAGGCTATTTTTAAAATTTTTCTCCATATTAAGCTAAAGACAAGTGAGAAACCGATGTAATACCAAAGCCAGCTGGAAAGTATAGGATGATAAACATCTTTTAGCCAGTAAATTAATATTAATAACGGCAACATAGTAATTAACATTGGCTTAAAGGAATGTTTGAAAGTTTCGCCCATATGTGAAAATAATTCTTTTTGAAGCTCCATAACTTTATCATGATTTCCATTTTTTTGATGCTCTTTCATTTCCTGCTGTAAACTTTTCTGCTTACCCTTAATTTCTTTCATCCTTTCCTGATTGCCAAAATATTTTTGTATAATAGAAATAAAAAAACTTGCAAGCAAAGCAATTACAGCTATACTAATTCTTGGATATGTTTCAATTAACTCAATCATTTTAATTTTAAACAAAGCAGTATTTAAAAACCTTAATATTTTTTAAATTTAACCCATCATTTTCTTTAAAGCAGGATGCATATCTACAGCATGCTGTTGTGCAATATTTTGATAAAATTTATACATAATCATAACCACCAATAAAATAGCAGTTCCAGAAGCTATTGCTCCTAATAAGTTTGCAGAAGCTGCAAGCAAACCTATTGATGCACCACCCATAACAGTTAATGGCATAACATATCTTGATAAAACAGATTCTAAAACTCTTTTATCTTTTCTAAAACCAGGTATTTGCAAGCCAGAAGACATTATTTTTTCAGCCTGGCTTTCTGCATCCATACCAGAAGTTTTCACCCAAAAAATAGAAAAGATTGTGGCAAAAACCATATAAAATAATATATGAGTTATAGCTTTTAAAATATAGATAGATCTTAAACTTCCAGTAATAACAGCACTTAATATGTTGACTGAAGAAAGCCAAAATGCCAGCCCAGCGACTGGCTGACCTTGAGAAAATGTTCCAAGAAAGGTGGGATGCCCCAACCATCCTTCTAACAAGCCTGCAAATAACTGCAGGTTAGCTGCAAGAGCAGCAGTCAAGATAACAGGAATAACTGACGCATAAAAAAATGCAAGAGGCCATCTAATTCCATAACCCCTTAATCTTGAAAAAGATAAAGGCACTTCTATTTTTAGTGACTGGGCCCAAACTACTGCAAGAAATACCAACCCGGTAACAATAATAACTGCCAAAGCACTTAAAGCTTCAGTAGGCGCCTGATTAATTAAAGATTGGATAACAACTAAAACTTTTCCAGAGCAGGCAGTTTGACCAAAGTTCAACAAGCAGTTTTGTCCTTGCGCATTAATAAACTGGAATAAGCCAGTAAAAAGTCTCCAAGAAACACCAGCAGCAATAAATAATGAAATTCCAGAGCCAAAACCCCATTTTTGACTTAACTCATCCATAAATAAAATAGCAAGACCTCCAAGTATAAGCTGGAAAATAACAATAAAAGTATATCCAGGCATAGCTTGTAAGCCCCTCATTAAAACATAAACAATTGCTTCAAAAATAATAAAAAAGAATACCATCATTTTTTGCAAACCCTGAAAATATTTTTTCCCGTCTTCTGTTGAAGTATCAATATCAATAATCTTGCTCCCAACTAATAACTGCAAGATAATAGAGGCCATAACTATTGGTCCTATTCCTAAACTAATTATGCTTCCAAACTGTGTCCCAAGAATTGTAGCAAGATATTCAAATCTTTGTAATGCAGCACTTGCAAGGCCGTATAAAGGAATGTTTGCCATCACAAAAAAAGCAATAAGTATGAAAAGAGTCCACTTTAGCTTAGTATTAAAGTCAAGTTTTTTTCTTAAAGGTCCTTTAACCTCTGGCAAGTTTTTTAATATATTTTTAAATTGCATTTTCACTTCTTTTCATTTTTTTCACCGTTATCTTCTTCAAAACTGCCGCCCGCTTTTTCTATTTTCTCTCTTGCTTTTTTTGAAAATGAGTAAGCTTTTATTTTCATCTTCTTCCTTACTTCTCCACCTCCTAAAACCTTATATCCTGGGAGTTCAATCTTTCCATTTTTTTCAAGACTGTCAAGATTCTTTTCTATATCTCCGATATTTATCTTATCTTCTCTCTTTTTCTTCTTATTCTTAAGTTTCGCATTTACGCCAAAATAAGGTTGTTCATATTTTAATATGTATGTTTTCTTTTGGTCAGCTCTTTTTCCACTACCTGCTTTTCCCTTGCCCCCTTTATGGCCTTTCCCTCTATGTTTTTTCCTGCTGCCATATCCAGAAGTCTTACTTCCCCTGCCTCTTGAAGATTTTTTTCTTTTTTTGACTTTCATTTCACTTTTCTTATTTGATTTAATCTATCCTCATAAACAAAAGTGTCAGTACCATAATTTTCCTTAACATACCCAATAGCTTGTCTAAGTTCATCTAAATCAAGTACATCTGTCCTTTGTCTATTTTTAACACCACGACCTTTTTCAGCCAAATCAGTTAAAGTTTCGAAATGCTCAAGACTATACTCAATCATTGCCTTAAGTCCTTTTTCTGTTAAAGTTATTGGTAAAGGGACATAGTCTTCGATATCTTCAAGTCTCATTTTATAACATCCTTTTAATTAACTCATCTATTTTTTTATTTTCACCTAAAACACCCCTTGGAAAATGTTTTTTAGTATTAATTCCTCCTCTTGGAGGATGCAGGTTAAAAACATCTTTTATCCCAAGTTCAGATAATTTTTTATCTTTATCTTTAAAATTTTTAATAACTTCTTCAGCTTTTTCTTTTTTCACCTTTCCCCTTTTTTCTAGCAATTCTTTAAATGTTTTATTATCTATTTTTCCATAAGCAACATAGCTTCTTATTTTTCTTAGCATTCCCAGAATTTCTTTGTTTTCTTTTACAACAATGCAGGAGTATTTCTTTTTCAGCTTTAATCTTAAAAGAGTTTCTTTTATAGTTTGGGGAACATCTACTTTTCCGGTTATTCTGATTATAGCTATCATTTTATTGTTTTTTGTTTATTTTTGCAGTTTTTTTCAGAGCTTTAAAACATGCCTGAGCAAGATTAACTGTAGACCTTGTTTGGCCAAAAGTCTTACTATAAACATCTTTAATCCCTGCCAACTCTAAAATTTTTTTACACTCATCACTTGCGACTAAACCTGTTCCTTGGGGTGCTGGCTTTAAAATAATCCTACTGCTCCCGCATTTTCCCTCAACTTTTAATGGAACAGAGTGGGGTTCGTTGCAAGAACAGTCAAAAGAACCACACCCTCTTTTAATCTTAATTAGATTCAGTCTTGCTTTTCTTAATGCCTTATCTCTTGAGGGAAATGTTTCAGAAGCTTTTCCCATTCCAATTCCAACATGCCCGTCTTTATCACCAACTACAGCCATGGACTTAAATGAAACAGTTGTTCCTTCAGCAGTTTTTTTCTGAGTCTGCATCCAGATTCTTCTTTTACCGCCCCCATACTTGCCTTTTGATTGGCCAATGTTTAATAATTCAGTCTCAACATTAATTAAACTATCAACAATTTCAGGCTCAATAATTTTATAGCTTTCAATAGCATCATCTATATTTTTTATTTTACCTTTTTTTACTATTTTCCCAAGTTTTGTTTTGGGGTTCCAGCTGTCTATTCTCTCTTTTTCTTTTTCTTTCCTTCTCTCTTTCCTACTTTTCTTTCTTTTTTTCTTCTTTTCTTCTTTTGCCATCTTTTACTTAAAGCTGTTATTTATTTTATCTTTAATTTTCCCAACTTCAACTTTATTTTTCATGTTTTTCCCTTCAATTATTTCCTTGCCCGGGAATATTTCCTTACTTGCCTTAACTTTAATTCCAGAATCAATTATCCCTTTCAAAAAACCATAAGCTCTTGAATTTTTAATATTTCTTGTCAAACCAATGTCAAAAACCCCTTTTTCCCTGCCTTTGTCCAACATTTTTTTACCAAGTAAAAACCCTGTTAAGTAAGATGCAGGCACTGATTTTAAACTTCCCATAGCTTTTTCTGGCCACCCGTATTTTAATAATATTTTAGAGTCAAGACCAATAATAACCTTATCTTTAGCCTCTCCACTTTCTATGTACTGGCAGATTATGCACTTATTGGTTTTTCTAAACACTACTCTACCCTTTTCACTTTTAAGAAGGGCAAGCCTTGCCTTATAATCAGTCTTTCCCTGTTTTCTTCTTTTCTTTATCATTTTTCCTTAATATTTTCTTGAATATATCTTTTTAATTGCCTTAAATCATCAAATTTTCTCGCCCTTATCTTTTTTCTTAAATCATAATACTCTTCTCTTGAAATTTCTTTATTGTTTAAAGATTTTTTCAAGTATCTTCTCAACTTCCTTGTCATGACAATGTATTCTTTTTTCCTGTTATTCTTTCTTTTCCTTTTTTTACCTTCTCTTTTTTTTGTTTTTCTCTTAACATTTTTTCTCCTGCCTTTCTTCTCTTTAATTTTTATTGCTCCTTGCTTTAACAAATCTTTTATGTCCTGCCTTGTAATAGCTTCATTTATTTCATCAAGTCTATTTTCATCTAAGATAACCCTTTTTATACCTACATCTAATGTTCTTGCTACCATTTCCTTCTTATTTTTTTTCATTTTCCTTCTTTGGCTTGTTTAGTATTTTTGCCCCTTTTTCTTCAACTTTTTTAATAAGTTTTTCTTTCTTTTTCTTTCCTACTTTTCCTAAAATGACTAAATCATCTTTCTTTATCTTATCTACCTGCTTCAAGTTTTCAACTCTTTTTGGCTTTTTCCCATCAATTTTTCCTCTTTCTTCTTTTTTCTTCCTATAGCCTATTGAAACTAAAGGAGGTCTTGATTTTCTTTTTTCTCTAACCTTATTATCCCTCCCTTTAGGTCTTCTCCATTTCTTTTTCTTTTTTTTACCCTTTCCTAATTTTGAGTATCCCCTGTCTCTTCTCACAAATTTTTTCTTTGTCATTTTCTTCTTCCTTTTTCTTTTTTAGTTATGAAAATACCATCCTGAAAAACTCTTCTATCTCTATCCTTAACCTTGCTCGCTTTTTCAATGTTTGCAGCTGTCTGTCCTGCTTTTTCCTTATCATGACTTTTAACTGTTATAATATCTTTTTCTATTTTTACATCAGCTCCTGGCAGTATTTTTGCCTGCCTTGGGATGGTTTCCCCAAGAAAATTTTTAATTATAACATTATTGCCTTTAACTGAGACATTTACCGGGAAGTGAACAGACGCTATTTTTAGTTTATACTCATATTCTTGTTCTAAACCAGAAATCATGCTTCTGATAATGGCTGCAGTGGTTTTGATTAGTTTTTTATCTCTTTTAGTCGGGCTTTTGTTTTCAATAACAATCTTATTTCCCTCTTTTTTTATAGGATAAGGTAATTTTTTTTCATTTTCCCTGTCATTTTTCTCTATCTTTATTTTTCCTTCTTCTATATTTGCATTTATACCATCACCAATTTCAATTACTTCTCTTATTTTTTTTCTCATTTTAATAAAAATAAGCTATTAAGCTTCCCCCAATTTTTTCTTTTAATGCTTCTTTGTGTGTCATTAAACCCTTGCTTGTACTGATAATAAGTATCCCAAGATTCCTGCTTGGAAGATATCTCTCCATGTATTTTTCAATTTTGTCAACACTGGCATGAAATCTCGGCTTTATCGGCTTGCATTTATTTAAACTGCCAATAGCTATCTTAACTTCCCTATTCTCTTCATCAGTTTCATAGTCTTTAACATATCCTTCTTTATTAGCAATTTCAAGAACATTTAAGAAAAGTTTGGAATAACCTCTAACTACAATATTTCTTCTTCCAGATATTTTACTATTCATTATCTGGTTTATTCCATCAGCAACTATATCTTGTGACATTTTCTTGTATTTATGAGTATTTTTTAAATCCTACTTCTTCAGCTATTTCTCTGAAACATTGCCTGCATAAATTTAAGCCATATAAAGAAATGTGACCCCCCAATCTACCGCATCTCTCACATTTCTTAGTAGAGATTCCAAACTTTCTTTCTTTTGGCTTGTTATGCTTTAAAAATTTTTCAACTTTGTGCTTTTTTCCCTTTAACTGATTTAACAGCTTTTTCCAGTCTCCGGCAGTCATTTTCTTTTCCTCCTCATTATTACTTCTGTGTTGAAATTTTTTTCTAAATAATTTATTATGTCTTGTTTTGTAACATGCTGTTTTTTAGGCAGTTTTCTTTTCTTCTTTCTTCTTTTGCTAATTCTTTTGCCTTTCCTGTAAAAACTTACACACACTGCTAATCCAATTATCCCTATGTCTCTCTGATACTCAATTCCAGGGATTTCTATATATTCAGGTATCCCAAAAGAGAAAGTATCTGTAGAAATCTGCTTTTCCCTAATTTTATTGTCTATAGCTGCAAGCATTTTCTTTAAAATAGCTTTTGCCTCCCGACCTCTTAAGGTTACTATACATCCAACTTCCATCCCAGGGCTTACCCCCAAACCAGGTATTCTTTTCTCGCTTTTTCTTTTAACTGGTTTTTTATTTGTCAGTTTCTGCAACAGCTTAACACCCTTGTCTAAATCTTCTTCTCTCCCGCCTATGCTTAAAACTACTTTTTCTATTCTTGTTTTTCTCATCTCATTCTTATTTTGTTTGTTTTCTTCTGCCATTTTTAACCTATAACTATCAAACTTTCTTGTTTTGTGTTTACTTTATCTTTTTTTATCTTAACTATAATCTCTTCTTTTTTCATCTCTTCAATCTTTCCTTCCTGCCCCATATGTTTCCCGCTTATGAATAAAACCCTGCTTCCTTTTTCTAACTTTAAAACATCAGAAATCTGATTTTTCTTAAAATCTATAATTACTGAATCTCCTGTGTTTATTTTTTTATCACTTATGTAGTTTCTTCCGTCACTTAAATTAACCTGTTGTTTATTGCCTTTTACTAATTTCTTATCTTTAACCTTGCATATCTTATTTATTTTATCAGTTTTTTCTAATCCCATTTTTTTATTTTTTAAGACAACCTTAAACTTCTTGTCATCTAAACCTAAAATATCAAATAAAGATAAAGGCATTTTTTCATCTTTTACTTTTTTCCCATTAACCTCGATTTTTCCTAAGTTCATTAATTTTTTTGCCTCTTTTCTGTTTTTAACTATGTTTAGTATGTCTCTTAAAGCTAAAATTACAGTTATAACATTTTCAAGACCGTGGTTAGGCTTAGCTAAATATTTAGTTCCTTTTCTTTCAACTGGCCATGATTTTGGCATGATTTTTCTTTTTAAGTACATTTTACTTCTCCTTCTTATTTTTCTTCTTCAACTTCTTACTCTTAACACCCTTGTCTTTTTCCTGTTTCTCACTTATCTTTTCTCCTTTTGTTAATGAAACTTCTCTTTCTCTGTCATCAAGATTTAGTTCTTGTATTTGCAGTTTTGATGGGTGAAAATAAGCATTTATCTTTGTCCCGTCCTTCTTCTGTCTTTGAATTTTCTCTATAGCGACTCTTGTTCTTTTTATCTCAACATTATTTATTTTCCCTGTTTTTCCCTTAAACTTGCCTCTCATAACCTTAACTAAATCCCCTTTTTTAACAGGAAAACTTTTTCTGCCATATTTTTTTCTTAAATCTTTGCTTAAGTTAGAAGATAAAAATTTCTTCCTTAAATGAAGGGGAGCATTAGCTAAATATTTTCTCTGTTTTCTTCTCTGCTTACTTTTCTTCCAGTTCTTACTAAATTTTTGTTTCATCTTCTTACTCTTTCAAATGTGTCATCATAAATCTTATTTAAAGGGATATTCTCATGCTGCCTGTAGCCCCTTCTGTTTAATGTTGTTAGCATTTCTATAGCTATTTTTTGCGCAACAAGCAACTTATACCTTTTTTCTCCAAGATAACCTCTCCAGCTTCCACTTATATCAACAACATCTTCACCCAGTTCTGCTAAACTTTCTGCAAGAGAATTTAAAAAACTACTTTCTGTTTTGCCAAAATCTCTCCAATTGCTGGCTGTTGCTATCCTCCTAAAAATGTCTTTTTTAGAATTATGTAGCGGAAGTTCTGCAAACTCGTCTAATTCTTCTCTGCTTACTCCTTTTGCTTTTAAACTTTCTTCTAACATTATACTATAACAGAAGCGATTTTAGCAACTTCTTTCCACCTTTCACTTATTTCTCTTGGAACAGGCCCTTTTATTTGAGTTCCCTTTGGATTTCCTTTTTCATCTTTTAACAAGGCAACAGCATTATCAGTAAAACATATTCTTTCTCCTGTTAATCTTCTGTATGGTTTTTTCTGTCTAACCACAATAGCATCAAAAACCTCGCCTTTAACATCAGGATTTCCAACCCTAACTGAAACTTTAACCCAGTCTCCTATTTTGCATCCCATCTGCCTTTTCTTTTTCTTGCTTGCTTTTTTAACAGAAACAATCCTGACTATTCTTGCTCCCGAATTGTCAGCTACAGGAACCTTGCTTCCTACATGTAATCCTTCTGTTGCTCTTGCTGAAATTGGTTTCATTTTTCTCCTACTTTCTTTAAGTAAACAAAATGTATTAACTTGCTTAATGGCCTGCACTCTCCAATCTGCACATAATCTCCAACCTTAACTTTCTCTTTCTTGCAGTCAGGCAATCTTGCATGAAGTTTTGTTTTTTCTTTTTTATATCTTTCATATTTTTTAACAGGAACAACCCTTTCAAATTCCACAACTATTCTTTTTGGAAATTTTTTAGTTACATACCCTTTAAATTTTCTACCCCTAACTTTTAAGTTTCCATGAAAAGGGCATTTCACATCGCTACAGCTACCATTTTCTTTCTTCTGCTTCTCAATTTTCTCTACCATTTTCTTTCTATTTTTATTACAGCTAATTTTTAAGGTTAGCTGCTTATTTGGTCTTCCTTAAATCCCATCCCTACCAAAACTTTCTTTATTTTTTTCCTGTGGTCGCCTTGCAATTCTATGTTGCCTTCTTTTACTGTTCCTCCGCAAGCAAGTTTTGTTTTCAGCTTCTTTGATATATCCTTTAAGTCCACGTCTTTGTCAAACCCGCTTACTACTGTTGTTTTTTTACCAAACTTTCTTGTCTCTGTGTCTACTGTTATTTTTTGTTCTTCCTTTGCTATTTCCTGACATATACAGGCTTCTTTTGGAAGACCGCATTTTGGGCATATTTCCATTTTATTTTTTTGAGTTTGAACTTTTTTCTAACGAGTTTTTCTTGCTTAATACTCTTGCTATAGCTTTTTTAATCTCTTTTCTATTTACTTTCATTGATTCAGCTGAAACATTTTTTTTAATTAGTTCTTTTCTTAGCTCTTTTAATTTTTTATTTAATTCTTTTTCTCCCATATTTTCTATTTCTTTTTGTTTTAAAACTGCCATTTTTATTTCTTACTTTTTTTCTTTTTTTTATGTTTCTTTTTATCACCACCTTCTTTCTTCTCTTCTTTATTTTTACTTGCCTCAATTTCTTCAATAATTTCTTCTACTTCTACCTGGTCATGCAATCTAACATTTGCCGGGAGAATACTAACTTTAATGCCGACAGTTCCAGATATAGTGTTTGCTTCAGCTTTAGCTCTATTGACCACTTTAGCTGTTTCTCCCGTTTTTTTAAGGTAGCCATGTGCAAATCTCCAGCTTCTTGACCTGTCTGAAGGCAGTTTTCCAGATAATCTAATTTCAACACCTTTTGCCCCCGCCTTAACAATTCTTTCTAGCATTTTATAAGCTATTGCCTTAAATCTTATAGGCCCGAATCTTTCTAACCCCTGAGCAATACTGTCTGCAACATACTGAGAGTCAAATTCTGGTTTTTCAACTTCATCAATTTCAATATGAGGGTTTTCAAGCCCGAATCTTTTTTTTAGGATTTTTGTAAGGCCTTCAATTCTTTCGCCACTTCTTCCAATAACATAACCAGGACTTGTTGTGGTTATAGTTATTTTTTCTCCGACAGGGGTATACTCTATATGTATGCTGCTCATTTTTCCCTTGCCCAGCTGTTTTTTTACATATTCTTTTATCTTATACTCTTCTTTTTTCAGCCTGACGAATTTTTCTTCTTCCATTTTCTTATTTCTTCTTTTCTTGTTTTATTTCCCTTGTTTCTAAATAAACATTTGTTCTTTTTTTTCTTCTGCTTCCAAATCTTCTGTATGGCCTTGATGCAACGTCAGCTTTTACCGTTTTAATATAAGGTTTTTCTAAACCATTAAGATGAGAGTTTGCAGTTAGCTGTTTTAGTAATTTTATGAAAATAGTTGAAGCTTTTACAGGGTATTTGCCGCTTTCCATGCCTTTTTTATGAGCTATTTCCCCCCTTACAGGAACAGCCTTTTTCTTGTCTTTAACCTGCCTTAATATTTTTACTGCTTCTCCTATTTTCTTTCCCCGTATTAAATTACATATTGCTACTGAATATTTTGTAGACATTTCTAAATTCTTTCCATTTACTACTGCCTTGTCTTTTTTTACCTTCTTCTTTTCTTTTTTCTTACTTTTCTCTTTCCCGCCTCCATCTTTCTTCATCTTCTTTTCTTTTTTTTTCTTCTCATTATCTCTCTTCTCACTTTTTTCTTCTTTCTCAGCTCCAGCTGCCTTTTTCTTCTCCTCATCTTTTTGTGTTTTTATTTCTTTATTTTTTTCTTTTGCCATTTTATTGTTATTTTACAGACAATGCAGCTGAACTTCTTGTAGCTCCTATTCCTGGTGCTCCATGAGTTACATCTTTTCTTGTCCTGACAAATTCTCCTAATTTGTGGCCAATCATCTCTGCTTTTATACTAACCGGAGCATATTTTTGACCGTTATAAACAT
Source organism: Candidatus Woesearchaeota archaeon (assembly GCA_964483015.1). Lineage (GTDB taxonomy): Archaea > Nanobdellota > Nanobdellia > Pacearchaeales > GW2011-AR1 > PWGL01. The sequence goes on from CAZAAB010000001.1 coordinate 16,986, forward strand.
GAATAGTCATTCCAATCATCTCAGGAACAATAACTAAATCTCTTGAATGCGTCCTTATTTGTTTACCCTTTTCCTGCTTTTTCTTGCATCTCTCTAAAAATTTCTCAATTTTATCAAAATTTCTCAATACTGTCCTTCTTGTTCTTGAATCAACAAATTTTGCAAATTCACGTATGTCTAACTGCTGAAGCTCTTCTAATGTTTTTCCTTTAAATGTAAATTTCTTCTTTTCTGCCATTTTACTTCTTCTTCCTCCCAGTTCTTTTTGGTCTTAAGGTTCCAACTTTTGCACCAGCCGGGGCATTTTTTTTAGGTATCTTGCCTTTTCTACCATGTGAGACATTTCTCCCTCTCCCGCTTCCAAAAGGATGGTCAACAGCATTCATTTTTACTGGGGATGTTTTTGGATATAATTTTCCTTTAGCTTTCATAATATAATACTTTTTACCTGCCTTAACTATTGGCTTTTCTAACCTTCCCTGTCCTGCAATAACTCCAATAGTGGCCCTGCAGTTTTTGTCAAGCCATTTTTCTTTTTTTGAAGGCAGTAATACAGCGACCCTGCCTTTTTCTTTTTTAGTAACTATAGCAGAATTTCCAGCTGTTCTTATTAATTTGCCCCCGTCTCCGGGTCTGGACTCAATATTGAAGATTCTTGTTCCTGAAGGTATTTTTTCTAACTTAACTATATTCCCTTTTTCTATCTTTTCTCCAATTTCAATCTCCTGTCCTTTAATAAGATTATTTAAGGCAGGAATGTAAAAAATTTCTTTCCCCACTTTTATTTTAGCTAAAGGGGCAGTATGTGCAGGGCTATTAATTATATCTATTACCTTCCCCTTGCCTTCTTCCCGAGGATACCTCATTTTATTTCTAAATGCTCTTTTCTTTCTTCTATACTTAAAAGAGCCTCTTCCTCGTCTTTGCTGTATTATTCTTTTTCCCATCTTAAGACACCTAAGGTTTTTCCAACCCCCATTTATTTAATTGATTATTTGTCATTTTACATCATCCCCAAGCTTGTAGCAAGGTCAATAGCCTCGCTTCCCTTTAATTTAACATAAGCTATCTTCTTATTATCTTTAATATGACTTCTAATTTTCTCTACCTTAACATTAAACATTTCTTCTACCTTTTTTTTAATCTCTGGCTTTTTCATTCTCCTATCTACCATAAACATAATTGTGTTTTCAGCTTCTATCAACTTTACGGCTTTTTCAGTTGTTATTGGTTTTATTGTCATTTTAACTTTTTAAAAATTTTTTCAAAACATCCAGCTTCTAATTTACAATCTTCTAACGCGTTATGGGGTTTTCCTTCAGTTATCTTGCCATTATTATTTTTTCTTCTTTCGTCTTTTACATTAAACATCTTTAAAATATCTGATAAACCCATACCATTTTTCCCGTCTTTAATTTTAAATTTTCCATTTTTTATTTTGTAAAGTATCTGGGCAAGCGTAGACAATTCAAATCCCCTGTGCCCCAAAAACTTATCAAACTCATCTCTCAACCCATATTTCAAACATTTAGTTTCTATAAACATGATATCAAAACCAATAGCCTGCCCGGCAATTATTCTTTTATCAACTTTTTCCAGCCATTTAAAAAATTCTTCTAATAATTCTTTTTGGCTTTGCTTGCCTTGTCTTAAATCTTCTTCTTTTTTTCCAACAATTTCTAAAGCTTCTTTCATAACCTCGTCTTCACCATCTAATCTACATTCTTGCAGAAATTCTTCTCCTGTTTCGGTATTTATAGCCCCAATTTGCCAAATACCATTTTTGCTTATGTCTATTCCTGAAGTTTCAATATCTAAAACTATCATTTTCCTTCCTTATTTGATTTATTTTTATCATTTTCCTTCCTGAACAATTTATTTAATTCTTTAACAGCTTTTTCAGTATAAATAGTTAAACGACCAAGAGGCCACAAATCTTCAATGTCAAGTTCAGCTGCTTTTTTTACATCAACTTTTTGAAATCTTGCATTTTCTTCACTACCTATAACTAACAATAAACCCCGGGTTTTCTTATTTTTCCTGTTTCTTATCTTCCCCTTGCCGCTTCTTTTTTGTTTCTTTTTTATAACAACCTTATTAAGGTTGTTAAGAATTTTTTCTAATGCTTTGTAAAAGCCATTTGCCTTTAAATTCAAAATCTTGCTCTCTATAATTAGCGGCAAATCCAGATTAACTTCATTTATAGAAGAGTATCTTTTTTTAATTAAATTTTTTGTTATTGTTGCTGTCAATGCAGACCTTACAGCCTTTATTTTTTCTTTCTTGTTTATCTTTTTTCTTGCTTTTTTTGGTTTTGGAGGATGAGCTCTTCTCCCGCCTTTTGTTCCAGAAACACCAGCACCTTCCCAGTAAAATTGTGTACCTCTCCTCCAAAAAACTTTTCTTGGAACTCGCGAGATTCCCCTGCCATAATGGCTTCTAAATTTGTTTCTTGCATGCCTTGTTTTTCCTACTGCTGAAAATAACTTGCCAGAAAGATAATAAGGGCCATAAGGCTGTTTTTTCATCAGTTTTGAAACTTCATAATACTTTTGTGCTATATCTTCTCTAATCTGGCAAGAAAAACATTCAGGCAAATCTATTTTTCCTTTTTCCTTACCCTTAACATCCAAAATCTTTGCTTTCATTCTAACTTTATAAATTGATATTTTTGTTTAGTTTGTTTTTTTGACGGCCTTAAAGGCATTGTTAAAAGCAACGGCCTTTTTTTTGAGCCTTGCAAACTTCCCTTAATAACCATATACCCTGTTTTAATCTTGCCATAGCGTTTCCATTCTCCAAGCTTGTTTTCAGCTTTCCCCATTTTTAAAATATTGTTGTTGTATTGAATTCTTGTCTGCATGCCTGTTTGTCCAGCCATAGGAATTCTAAAAGTAACATGAGAAGGATGCCAAGGTCCTATACTTCCCACTTTTCTCCTGCCTTTTTCAGATTTATGATCCCTAAGCTTAATCCCAAATCTTTTTACAGGCCCTTGTATACCCTTGCCTTTTGTCAAACCTCTAATATCAACCAAATCATTTTCATTAAAATAATCAGAAGCAAGAATTTCCTTATTTAAGTTTTCTTTTACCCATTTTAGCTTTTCTTCCTTGCTTCCTGACAAACCAATTTCAGTTAAGTCAGGCTTCTTTTTTATACCTGTATTTTTAACTAAACTATAAGCAAGAATAGAAACATCATCATAATCTTTAACTTTTTCTAAATCTTCTTTTTTTATTTTCTTTGGTAGTTTAACTTTCTTTTTCAGTTCTTTGTCACTACTAACAATAATATCTTGTTTAACCCTTCCATTTTTATAAAATCTAACAGAAAAGATTTTCATTGGAGGAGTTTCAACAACAGTAGAAGCAAGAACAATATCCTTATTCTGACTTAATGAATTTTCTGTGTTATCTTTAACAAAACAAGAAGCCATCCCAACTTTATAAGCAATAAACCCCAGCAATTTTTTATCAGAATTAATGACAGAATAGTTTACTCTAGGCAAAAACTTTCTACTCCGTTTCCTTGGCCAGTACTGCAAAGAACCGGCTCTTGGTTTTGAATGCTTTGGCATGTTTTACTTTTACTGAATTTAATGTAAGCTTTAATTCTAGCTTTAGCTGAGATTCTAATTCAGGGATCATTTTAAATTATTATTTTAAACATAAGCAACTAACTTATATTCCTACACCGTATTATTTTCAAGAAAATAAAGCTTTTTAAAGCTTTTTGTGTGTTATTGATCAATGCCTTTTCTGAGTTTAAACCCACCCAATATCAACAAGTTTTTTTAAAGCTCTTCTAAGAATTTTTGCCAATCAGGTTTCTGAATTTCTTAGCATGGCTCTTCCGTGATCAGTCAGGTTTGCCGTTCTAAATGGTCTTTTACTAATTACACACCCTCTTGAGTTAAAATAAATAGGATTACCTCTTAAATAACCTAAATCTTCTTCATCTACAATCCTACCGCCATCATACTTTTTCAACAAATCTATCCTAATATCTGTAGATTCATAACTCATATAGCCAGTATGAAATCTTGCTATTTAAATTTAATCATAATTGAGAATAATGAAAAACCTTAAAATCAATAAAGAACAATAATTTCATTTACCAACTTCTTCTTCAAATTCAGGAAAATAACTATTTATTGTTTTTAAGTTAAATTCTTTTAAAATAGATTGATTAGATTCTCTCCTCAATAAAAACTGAAATGCCTTTTTAATCAACTCTTCTCTTGAGATTTTCTTTTTAGTCAATTTTTCATAATAATCTTCATCTAATTCAACAAGATGTTCGGTTTTCTGTTTATTGTCAACGGTAACCTTAAACTTCTTGTCTGCTTTCTCTATTTGAATTTGCATTTTTAAATAATAAACTCTTTTTCTTTTTTCTTCTTTCTACCACCAACATCAATTTTCCTTATAACTTTTCCCTGCCTTTTTGCCATCTCTCTAATCTGCTTAGGAGATTTTTCTTTCATCAACTCTTTTATATTTTCAGGATACTTTATATTGTTTACAATAATATCGTGACTAATACTAACCTCATTAAAACTACTAATATCAAACAACAAGTCTTTAACAAGCTCTTTATCTCTTGTCTTCAGTTTGCAAAACCCAGTTTTTTTCTTGCCTTTCTTCTTACCGGGCTTAGCACTTCTTGGACTTTTCTCTTTTATCTTTAAATCAAAATTAGGAGAAGAAAACGACAAACCGTAAAAAACTCTTGGATTTTTTTCTATCAACTCTTGCAACTTGTTTTTACTTGTTTCAGTATCAATAACATATTTTATCATCCCCATATATTTTTTCTTATCTTTTAATGGAAACTTAATGTCTTCTTCAATATCATATGTAGAGATTATAATGCCTCTTATTCTTATTTTTTCGTCAACTTTATTCAGGCATTTTTCAATAAGAAAATTAGAAAATTCAGCTGAGGTTGAAATTTTAAACTTGCCGTCTTTCTGCTTTTTTACTTCAATATTATATCTATCTTCAAAATTACCTTTCCCAAACTTAACAAACTCGTCATGAACCTTATCATCAATCTTATTTTCAAAAACTTTTTTTATTGGATTTTCCATCTTCTAATTAAAAAAAGATTAAGTTTATAAATCTAATCTCCTTTTTTCAAACATGAAAGAGGAAGTTAGTTTTAAAAAATTATCTGCCATTGCTTCTTTAGCAATACTTGGAATTTTAACTTTAATAATACTTTGGCCAATTGCTTCAGCGATAGTCTCAGGTTTAGTAGTAGCATATGTTTTTAACCCAGTACATAAAAGAGTTTTAAGTGTGGTTAAAGAAAAAAATATTTCAGCCTTAATAATTATTTTGTTAGTCGTCTTATTAATCTGTGTACCTTTGTGGTTTCTCTTGCCAATAATAGTTAAACAGATTTTTGACATATACTTATTTTTACAAAACGTAAATTTTCTTGATATTTTTAGAAGAATCTTCCCCTCTTTAAGCAGGACCGAATTTACAGTTGATTTTGCATCTTCTTTAAACAGTTTCATATCTGGAATAGCAAACAGAATATTTTCAAGTGTTTCAGATATCTTCTTAAATTTGCCAAATTTTATCTTAAAAGCAGCAGTAATGTTTTTTGTATTTTTCTTTGCAATGAGAGACTCTGAGTCGTTAATAAAATATGTAAAAACTTTATCACCTTTTTCAAAAAGAACAGAAGCAGATGTAATAAGGAAATTTAAAGGAATTACTAACAGTGTTCTTTATGGCTTTATAATCGTAGGCATTATCCAGGGTCTTTTAACAGGATTCGGCCTTTTTATTTTTCAGGTTCCCCAAGCATTACTTCTAACTTTACTTTCAATATTTGCGGCAATGATTCCAATTTTAGGTTCATGGGTAATCTGGGTTCCAGCAGTTCTTTACCTTCTTTTAACAGGACACATTTTGTTAGGATTCAGCCTTCTCGCTTATGGCTCTTTGCTTGTTTCATGGGTAGACAACATCATTAGGCCATACATAGTAGCTAAAAAAGTAAAAATTTCTTCAGCAATTGTTTTAATTGGAATGATAGGAGGCCTTATCATGTTTGGAATTCTTGGTTTTATTATAGGGCCATTAGTATTATCTTACCTTCTTTTAATATTAGATGCTTACAGAAAAAATAAACTCCCAAGCTTGTTTTCGGGATAAATAAAAACATATAAAAACAACTTCTTGTTCTATTTTAAAAAGAGGAAATAATAATGGCAAGGTTAAAGGTTAAGCTTTTAAAACTTAAGGCAGGAAAGCCAGTAGCAATTTTACATAAAAAGTTTGCAGAAAAATCAACAATACATGTGGGTGAAAGAGTAATTATAAATGGTAACAAAAAAACAATCACAGCAATAATAGACACAGCTACAGGATTCCTTAATGAGAAAGAAGTAGTCCTTTCAAACGAGGTTGTAGAAAGGTTAAAAATAGATGAAGATGATTTTGTTGAAGTGAGTCAGGCCCCAAAACCTCGAACAATTTCTTTTATACATAAAAAATTAGAAGGAAAAAAGTTAGGCAAGGAAGAACTAAAAAAAATTATGTATGACATAGCCAATAACAATCTAACAGAAGCAGAAATTGCTTACTTTATAACAGCGGTTTATAAAGAAGGGATGACAATGAAAGAGACAGCAGATATGACAAGAGCAATGGTTGAAACGGGAGAAAAGTTAAATTTAAGAGGAAAGATAGTTGACAAGCACAGCATAGGGGGAATTCCAGGAAGACTTACACCAATAATTGTTTCAATATGTTCAGCTGCGGGATTAAAAATGCCTAAAAATTCTTCAAGAGCAATTACTACAGCATCGGGAACAGCAGATGCAATGGAAACTATATGCAAGGTTGATTTCAAGCCAAAAGAAATTAAAAAAATTCTAAAAAAAACAAACGCAACATTAATTTGGGGGGGCAGTTTAAATTTAGCCCCGGTAGATGAGGAAATAATACGGGTAGAAAAAATACTTAATATTGACCCGGTTCCACAGCTTCTTTCAAGCATTTTAGCAAAAAAACTTGCAATTAACGCAAAGTATGTCTTAATCAACATACCTTATGGCAAAAATGCAAAAGTAACAAAAAAACAAGCTGGAAAATTAAAAAGAAAATTCAGTAAACTTGCCAAACATTTTAACATGCATATTAAATGTTTTTTAAACAATGTAAAAGAACCTTACGGAAATGGGATAGGCCCCGCATTAGAGATTAGAGATTCAATAAAAGTTTTGAAAAGGGAAAGTTCTTGCCACAATTTAGAAAAAAAAGCATTAATATTGTCAGGGAAGATTTTAGAGATGACTGGGAAGGCAAAAAAAGGAAAAGGCAGAAAAAAAGCAAAAGAAATTCTTGATTCAGGAAGAGCATTTGAAAAATTCAAGCAGATTATTAAGGCCCAGAAAGGCAGCTTGAAAAATTTAAATAAAATTAAGCAGGCAAGGTTCAAGAAAATAATAAGAAGTGAAAAAAAAGGAAGGGTTAAAGAGATAAATATAAAAGAAATAAACAGTTTAGCAAGAATGGCTGGCTGCCCATTAGATAAATCAGCAGGCATTTATCTACATAAACATTTAAAAGATAAAGTTAAGAAGCAGGAAAAACTTTTAACAATCTATGCTAAGACAGAACAGGAATTAGAGCACGCAGTAAGATATTACAAAGAGGTTAAACCAGTAAGGATTAATTAAAGATTACAAGCATTTATTATTAGGATTAATTAAATCTTTCATCACTGATTAACAGCATTTTGAACAGAAAGATTTATAAAGTATAAAATTGTAAAGTTAACAATAAAAGAGGCAAAATGAATAACAAGAAGAATTTATTGATACCAACTTTAATAATTTCTATAGCCTTAACAGCATACATAGTTTTAGCAGCAACCCAATCTATACACACGCCTGTAACAGGAGGAAATTATTCTGGAACTATAACATTTAATGTATCTACAAACACAACAAGATGTAATGCGTGTAGAAATGCTACGATATATTATAATTCTTCTGGAGCAATTAATGTGAAAGATAAAGCTGTTTTAACAAATTTAACAACACTAACTAACAACACTGCAAATGATGTAAGTTTTAATGGTACAATAAGTGTAACAAGTTTAGGAGATTTGCCAACATATAGTTTTGCAGCATTATTAGACAACGGAACAAAGCAAAACTGGACAGGAGTTGTTTCAAGCATCACAATAGATAACACTGGACCAAATGTATCTATAAATGCCCCTGTAAATAATCTTAACACAAGCAGTGAAAGTCTTGTTTTAAATGCAACTGTAAATGATTCTTTATCAAGTGTTCAGGCAGTTTATTTTAATTTAACTAATTCTACAGGACAGCAGGCATTTACAAATGCCACAGAAATAGGGAAAAACTATAATGTCACTTTAAATACTTCTTCATACAAAGACGGCTCTTATGTATTTACCGTATATGCAAATGATTCATTAGGGAATTTAAATAAAACTGAAAATATTACAATAAACATAGACTCTACAGTCCCTTCAATTACATTAACAAAGAAAGATTCAGGAAAACATTCTTTGTCAATTACTATATCTGTTTCAGACACAACCGGAGTTAATGGGTTATGTACAACTGACAGATCAACAACAGTAACTGGAAGATCAACAACAACACAAACAACAAATGAATCTGGGTTAAGCTGTGGAAGCACATATGATTATACTGTAACCTGTACAGATTATGTTGGAAATAGTAATGCAGCAACAAGTTCATTCACAACTTCTTCATGTAGTGGTGGTGGGGGAGGAGGAACAACATCTTCATACTGGGGGATGACATATGCCCCAAATAAAGAACAGGTAAGTGAAGGATATGAGAAAACAATGAGAGAAAAGCAGAGAGTAAGAGTTTCAGTGAATAATAGGGAGCATTATGTAGGGGTTTTGGCTGTTTCAGAAAATACAGCAACAATAAATGTTTCAGTGACCCACAACAAGCGACATTAACAGCAGGACAAGAAGAAAAGTTTGAAGTTACAGATGATAATTATTATGATTTATTAGTTAAGTTAAACTCAATTGTTGACAGTGAAGCTAACTTAACAATTAAAAGCATACACGAAGAAATAACAGAACAAGAAGAAACAACAGAAGAAACAGAAGAAGCTGAAGCTGAAGAAGAAGCTGAAGAAGAAACAGGAAGCATGATATGGTTATGGGCATTAATTGTAATTGTAATAGCAGTAGTAATTTATGTTCTGTATAAACAAAGACAATAGAAGATTTTTTAAACTTCTTTTTCCTTTGTAGTAAAAGAGGAAAATGACAGAAACTTATCTTCAGCAATTAATAAATTATGTAGAAAATAATATTTCTAAAGGATACACATTAGAAAGTTTAAAGTGGGCATTGATAGAACAAGGATATTCTCGTTCTTCAGTTAAGAAGGCTGTTAAAAAAGTAAATGAAAAACTTGCAAAAAAAGCACCAAAGCTTAAGGAAAAGCCAAGAATAAAGGTAGAAAAAGAGCCAATATTAAAAGAGATGGAAAAAAGCACATTTAAAAGCAAAATCAAAGATTTTTTTAGAAATTTAAAAGATATTATAACAAGCTAGTTTTGAACGCCCGCGCCCGGAATCGAACCGGGAGGCCCATAAAGGGCCCGGCTTACTTGAATTTCATTAATCAGCTATCTTCTCGCCTGAAAATTTTTTGCGTTTTGATTTAAAACTTTTATTCTCAAGGCCGGTGCAATACCATTATGCGACACGGGCATATTTTTATATGTTATTTTTACTTATAAACTTTTCTCAGCAAGAACTAAGAATGCGAAGGTCTCCAAAATAAATTAAAAAATTAACCAAATAAACTGCCGAGACCTTCAGCTGCTTCTTCTTTTTTTTCTTCTTTCTCTTCTTCTTCTTTGCCTTTCTTCTCTTCCCCACTTTCACCGCCACCCTGAGGAGCAGCCAATGTAGCTGATTCTAATTCTTTGTCAATGTCAACATCTTTTAATGAAGCTGTCAATGTCTTTAATTTAGATTCATCTGCCTTATTACCTGTAGCTTCAATTACTTTTTTTAAGTTCTCTTCATTTACCGGCTTTCCTGCTTTGTGAAGTAGAAGTGCAGCATATACATATTCCATTTTATTTTTCCTCCTGTTGTTTATTTTTTTGAGTATCTTCTTTTTGCTCTTGTTTTTTATCTTCCTGCTTTTCTTCAGGTTTGTTTTTGTTTTCACTTTCTTCAGCATTTTCTTTATTATTTTCATCAACCTCTTCTGTCTTTTTTTCATTTCCACCACCTTGTTTTATAAATTCATTTAAAGTATTTTCATGACTTTTAGCCTTAATTAGCAAGAATTTAATTGTATCTTTTATAGGATAAGCAATAGCAACAGCAAAAGCTAAAGCCTTGCTATTACTATCTTTAAGATTTTCAATACTTTTTTCAATATCAACCTTAACATCTTCATACAACTTGTCCTGTTTTTTATCATAAGCTACAATAGGTTCAAGCCCAACCTCTATAGGCTTAATATCAAATTTTGACATTATATCAGCCTTATTTTCATCAACCTCTTCGCCTTTTTTCAATATCTCTTTGTCTTTTCTAATATTTACCTTGCCTTCTTTAATCTCAAACTGAATGCCCAAATCACCTAACTGAGAAATAATAGGTCCAGGAGTTAGCTCAGTGGGGCCCTCTCTAATAACAACATCCTTATTAACTGTCTGTCCCGGCCTTGCCCTTGCCTCAGACTTATTTTTGGCAAGAATAGCCGAAAGCTCAAAAGGGTCAAGATTAGAAAAAAGTAATGCAGTATTGGCTTCAACATACTGCTTTAATTTTTTTATCAGCCCTTTCTCTATCTTATCAATAGCCCTGTTTAGCAAGGTTTTTTTCACAACTTTTAATTTTACCTTGCCCCTCAACTTTTTAATAATAAGCTGAAGCTGTTTAGCAGGCAGGTTTTTTATAGAAACAACTACAATACTTTTACTTTCTTTTAGCAAGTTTTTAAGATTTTCAACTGTTTCTTTCTTCTGCTTTGGTATTTCCTTTGTCCTGAAATTTCTTTTTTCTTCTGCCATTTTTATCTTTCAATTTTTAATGGTTTAGACATAGTAAATTTAATTTTAACATTTTTCACGTTTTCCTTGCTCGGCAATTCTTTTACAATCTGGTTATAAGCAGAAATTATGTTTTCAGCAATTTTATCATCGCCCATTTTTTCTTTTCCTATACAAAACTTTAAGCTCGGCTCTTCACTTCTTAGCCTCACAATTTTTTCAAGCCTCTTAACCAAATTTTTAATTTTATCATCTTTTTCTTCTTGAACAATGCCCAATTCTGGGGAAGGCATCTTTCCTCTTGGCCCAAGATATTTCCCAAAATTGCTTGCTATTTTCTGCATTAATGAGGAAGAAGCAATAAAAAAGTCATACTCTTTAGCAAGTTTCTTAGCTTTTTTCTTATCCTTATACTTGCTAAAATCTTTTTCAGTTATAGTATCAACAACATCACTTTTATTTGTTAGAAAACCAGCAATTTTTTTGCCTTTAATCTTGTGAGGAACATCTATCCACATGTTTATTGTGTTTTTTTTAGGCATTTCTCTTAAATTTATAATTAAATCTACTGACTGTTCAAAGTTTCTTTTCTTCTTTTTCTCTTTCAATTGTTTTAATACAGCTATAACTTTTTTCTTTTCCATTTTTAGACAATTTTTCTGTCAAATCTTCTTTTGAAGATTTATTTGCCCACTACCTAATGCATCTGAACCCAGAATTTTAGATTTCGATGATGTAGTTTGGCTGATTACAAGATTAGTTTTGCATTTATAAACCTTGTTATTATAATAATTCATATAAATCTTTTTAAACCTTTTTTCCATTCCCAGAATATGGAATTAGTAGCTTTACTTTCAACAGGAAAAGGTTCATGGGGCCAGGTTTCTGGATTGATAAAAAGGGGGGAATGGGAAAACATCATTTTAATTGGGGATGATTTTGCATCTAAATTCAATACAGATGAGAAGCATGAATTCATTAAAGTAAACACTAATCAACAAATAAAAGATTTGAAACAGGATTTATTAGAAAAATTAAAAGGCAAGATTAAGGGAACTGAAGTAGCCTTATCAATTGCCTCAGGAACAGGCAAAGAGCATATGGCATTAATTTCTTCCTTACTTTCACTACCAACAGGAATAAGATTTACAGTTTTAACTAAAGAAGGCATTATTTATTTGTAGGTTTTGTAATAATTATTAAGTAGTAAAAAATCCAAAAGATTTATAAATAGAGAAAGTATGCAAATAAAATGGAAGAAGTTGAATTAATGCCAAGAAAAATTAGAGAAGAGGGATGGCCTAAAGCCAGATTTTTATCAAAGCAAGAGCAGGAAAAATATGAAGAATCTTGTGAAAGGTATAGTGGAAAGGCAGGGCAAAGTTTAAATGTTCCAAGAAAAGGTTCAAATTTATTTAAAGTTCTTCAGTTAAATCAGATAGGGATTAGAACAGCAACAACTCCAGAATTAGAGCTTGCATTAGAAAATGGTTTAGATTACGGGTTTGGAGACGGAAGAGAAGCAATTTTAAGAAGCAAAAAAGATTCTTATCATCCTAATGATTATGTTGCAAAAGATTTAGCAAAAAAATTAGGAATTAAAACAGTTAAAAATCCTTTAATTGTTACTGGATTGGGATTAGAAGAAGATGAAGCTTCTGTATACGGGTTAACCTTAAAACCAACAGATTCTACTAATATAATTGAGGCTCCGGATTTTTCTCATGAAAACAATAGAAGAAAATTTAAAAGAGTGAATCCAGATTATACAATTGAATTTTCAGATAAAGGAATAACTTTATGGACAAGAGAAGAGGGTATTTCGAGGTTGTGCTCGATTCCTAGGGGCTTGGGTTCCAACTGCAGGGATTTGGCTAACTCGGGTAGTCTCGGCAGGGTAGTTGTTGTCAGTGGCGAAGCCACTACGCAAAATTTAGAACGGTATGTTAAGGATTTGAGAGAAAAAACACAAAAACAAATATCAGAAATACAAGAAAGGGCAAGAAAGGCTGAAAGCTATGTTAGGACAGGAAAATTAGAATAATTTAAAAACCAATATTTCTTTTAAAGATTCCTAGCCATATTTATGGCTGGGGAATGAGAATATTGAATTATTTTTAAACCCCGCTCTCTTTTATCTTCATTTTCTTTTTATCTTTACCTAGCAATACAACTCTGCTTTCAATTTGCTCATCTAAAAACTTGTATTTTGGCAAAAATTTTAGCAACAGTTTACTGTAATGTTCAATCTCTTTATGACTTGGCATCTTGTCATAACCATATCTTTTTCTTGCCTCGCCTATAGACATAAAGCTTTTTACCTCAACAAAATCAGGATTAGCTTTCTTTATCAATCTTGCAAAACCCTCTAAAAATCTTTTTTTCATATTCTTTTTTCTCATCAATGTCAACCTTATAACTTTTCTCGTTTTCAACTTTTTCATTAAATCCAAACTTTTATTAAATCTTTCCCAAGCATCTTTTAACTTGCTTTGATGCCATTTTTCATACTCTTCTTTATTAGGACTGTTTAAGGAAATGTATAACTGGGTAGGCAACTGATTATTCTCTTTTAATTTTTTTATTGCTTCAGGATATAAGCCATTAGTAACAAGAAAACTTTTAATTTTTCTTTTTCTTAATTCTTGAATTAATCTGCCCAACTTAGAATGCAATGTAGGCTCTCCAATCAAACTTATGGCAAACTGATTTGGATTTCTTGCTTCTTCAAGCTTTTTCATATTAATATTTTTATTGCCCTTAAAACCAGTTAATAGTTTTCTTTGATTTTCTATACTTTTTTCAATAATCTCTTCAGGTTTTTTTATTTCTTCCTCACTTTTTTCTGTTAATTTAATAGGCCTCCAGCAATGTATACATTTATTTGGACAAGAAATAAAAGGAGACATCTGGCAGCACCTATGTGAAGAAATGCCATAAAACTTTTCTTTATAGCAGCAGCCTTTATCTAATAAGCTATTTTTAGTCCAGTTACAAATTTGAACTGCCGAATTCCCAAATAATCTATATTGTTTTCTCTCTAATTGTTTTTTCATATCTCCTGAAACCATAGTAAGAAATAAAGAGAGGGAATTTTAAAACTTTCTAAAAAAAGTTAACCACCCACAAATACATCAATAGCAAGAAAATGAAAATTAAAAAATAAGTTGAAAAGTTGTAAGCTTTTTTAGCAATTTTCTTTGATTTTGTCAGGCCAAGTATTGTAAGGTAGAAAACACGGCCGCCATCAAAAATTCCCAAAGGCAGCATATTGACCAAAGCTACTGAAAAACTGATTAAGATAACCCACCACAACAAATTATATATAAATATTATTAAATTGCCATCTATTCTTGGCCTATAATATGTAAAAGGGTCGCGGAAAAATAAAAGGCTATCTCTCAAACTTTTTAAACCCCCAAAAGAACTTGTTTTAGCCGGAGAAATACCTAAGTAAGATTTATTATTGTCTGGTCTTTCTGCCAACTGGATATTAAACTCTTGTATGGAATCATTTAGCGAAGTTTTAATTAAAACATTGTCTCCTGGATTTTTTTTATTTAAAGCTGATTCTAAATCTTTATTATCTTTAATTTCTTTACCATCAAAACTAACTATGATGCCTGCTAAACCAGCCTTTAAAGCAGGGCTATTTTGGAAAGCAATAACCTGGCTAACATTATTTTCTTTTGCATTTTCTAAAATTGTTTTTTCTATAAAAAAAGTCTTGTTATTTGATTTAACTTCAGTCAAGTTTAAACCCCCATTTAAATCAATAGAAAGATTATTGTTTATATTGGTTATATTGTTTGTGGCAATAACTGATGAAGCATATGAGCCAAAAACAACACCTGAAGGAGAGTAAGCAAGAGAAAAAAATAGCCAAAGAACAAAAAAGAACAAAATAGCCATCAAAACATTTGCAAAAGTTCCAGCAGATAAAAACCCTAACTGTTCTTTTATCTTCAACTTGCTGGCTTTTTTTTCATCTGGCTCTACAAAAGCCCCGGTAAAAGGGCCTAAAAATGCAAAACCAGTAGATTTTATTTTAACATTTCTCGCCTTAACAAAAATCCCGTGAAAAAACTCGTGAGGAATAGCAGCTATAGCTAAAACAATTATCCAGTAAGTAAAGTAAAATGGGGGCAAAAAATCAGCCTTGAAAATTCTTGGAAGATAAGGGACAAGAGGCATTAAAGGAGGAACCTTAACAATTTTAAACAACTCAGGGAACTTAGAAAAAACATAAACAAGTCTAAACAACAAGTATAACATAATAGCCATTAAAGCATAGCCAGTAGCAATAACCACGTACTCAAGCCAGTGCAATAATCTTTTGTACTTTTCTCCCAATGTTTTAATAATTTTTAATCCTAACTTTGTCCTGTAAAGAAAAACAATACCTTCCCTCCCTAAATTTTTTCTCTTAATTATAAGAAAAGTAATTAAAAAAGCACTAAATACAGCTAAGAATATCAAATCATAAATAAAAAAATCCATTTTTTATACTGTAGTAGCTTTTTGCCTCTTTTTTATCTGTCTAAAAGACCTTTTATGGCATTTTCTGCATTTTATCTTGCCTTCAACTATTTTTCTAGGGTCAGCCCTAATCTTACTCTTACAGTTTTTACAAACAAAAACATTCTTAAACAATCTGTTTTGTGCTTCAGGTATTTTTGCCATTTTACAATTTTCTTTTAATTATTTTTTCTCCTTCAGCATCCCAGTATTCAACATTATCCCCTTCATCAATCTTATCTTTCATCTCTTCACTTATGTCAACATCTATCGTTTTATAGTTTTCGGTATCCATAATATTCGCCACATTTTTGTTTACCGACAAGACTTGCGCCTTGCCCTTAATAACTTCTGGAATCTTCATTCTTTCATGTCCAGGGACCACCATAACTTTTTTTCTGTTATTTAAAATCCCCTCAGCTTCTATTCTAACTTTTTTATGCCCATGTCTCCCAGTAGTACTGGTATCAACTTTACTCACAGTATAGGGGTTTTCATCTATAATTATAGCATTTCCGGTCTTAATGTCTTTAGCATCAATCAATTTTAGAGTCATAAGAAAGAAAAAAAAATCAGCTTTATAAACCTTTCTCGCTTTTTTCCAGACTTTTCATCTTGTTTTATAAGTTATGTAAGTAAGTATTGCCAACCCTTTAACAAATTCAATATCTTCTGGTTTTATTTCATAATACCTTTCTTCATCAGACATTGCCCTTGAAACTAGGTTATCTATCATACACAGACCTTCATCTTTACCATTTTCTTCACAAATATAACAAGAATTAGGAACAGACAAAGACACTTCTTTACCACTTTCAGTAATTCCTATTAAGCCATGATTTGTACTTTCTACTTTCTTTAGCAAAGGCATGTTTAAACAATCTTTTTTTGATTTATAATTATTTCTATGATTAGAACAACATTTAAAAACCGTTTTCTTTTACTATTAAAAATGGCAGAAAAAAACAAGGAAAAAACAAAAGAAAAGCTGGAAAAAAATGATTTTGTCAATTTAGAGTATATAGGCAAGACAAAAGAAGGGAAGATTTTTGACACTAATATCAAGCAAGAGGCAAAAAAAATCAATATGAATATTGAGACAAGGCCATTAGCAATATGTATAGGTCAGGGAATGATTTTGCAAGGAATTGACGAATTTTTAAAAGGTAAGGAAACAGGAAAAGAGTATACTTTAGAATTAAAACCAGAAAAAGCATTTGGTAAAAGAAAAAAAGAGCTGGTAAAAACAATGCCTATTTCTGTATTTGAAAAACAAGATGTTGCCCCAAGAAGAGGAATGATGTTCAATTTTGACAACAGCATAGGAAGAATTTCAGCTGTTTCAGGAGGAAGAGTAATAGTAGATTTTAACAACCCTCTTGCTAACAAAGATGTTATTTATGATTTAAAAGTTAAAGAAAAAATTAAGGATAAAAAAGAAAAGGCAAAAATATTAATAAAGACTTTTTTTAGAAAAGAATTTGATTTTGAGATAAAAGATAAAAAGTTAATTATAAAGATGCCAAAACCATTTAGCCAGCTGGCAAACATGTATAAGAGAAAATTTAAGGAAATATTGGGGTTAGATTTAGAAGTTAAAGAAGTAAAGAAAGAAGAAAAAAAACAAGGAAACAAGAAATGAGAGAAAATAAATTTGAAAGTGTAGTGTATCAGTGGGCAGAGTTTTTTGTTAGAGTAATACCTTCAACCTTAGGTGTAAGAATTAGAAAGCATTTTTATAATTTTATTTTGAATGATTTTGGAGAAGTTTGGGTAAAAAGAGGAGTAACAATCAGAGCACCTTATAACCTTAAAATGGGTAATAGGGATAGTATTGGAGAATATTCCTGGCTTGACGCTACTGGAGGATTAGAAATAGGCGATGATGTGATAATAGCGCCTTTCTGTTTAATCTATTCTTCTAATCATAATTTTAAAGATGCCCAAAAAAAATAAGTGTTCAAGGTTATATAAAACATAAGGTAAGGATAGGCAATAATGTCTGGGTGGGGGCGAACACTAAAATACTTCCTGGAGTTGAAATTAAAGATAATTCTGTAATCGGTGCTGGCTCAGTAGTAACTAAAGACATACCTAAAAATTCAGTGGCTGTTGGGAACCCTGCTGAAGTTATTAGAAAAAGAAAATAAAAAAGAAAAAAGAAGATAAATAACTCATTATAAAACATACAAAGTACTATATAAAAGTTTAAAAACTTCTTTCTTTTAGATTTTATATGCAAGATTTTAATCAGGAAATTCAGCAAAAAGAGGAACCAACAAATGTTCAATCTAATGGTTCTTTTTCTCAGCCAAGCGATATTGATAAAGAGTTAGAAGAGATTTTAAAAAAACAAGAGGCAAATGTAAAAGTTATCGGTGTGGGAGGAGGTGGAGGAAACACTATAAGCAGGATGAAAGAGATAGGTATAAAGGGGGCAGAACTTATAGCTGCTAATACTGATGCCCAAGACCTACTTTATAGCAATTGTGATAAAAAAATATTAATTGGCAAAGAATTAACTCATGGTTTAGGAGCTGGAAGCAATCCAAAAGTAGGTGAAGAGGCAGCAAAAGAGTCCCAACAAGAGATAAAAAAGAAATTGGGAGAAAGTGATATGATATTTGTGACTTGCGGTTTAGGAGGAGGAACAGGGACAGGAGCAGCACCAATAATAGCTGAAACAGCAAAAAAATCTGGCAGTTTAACAATAGGGATTGTAACCCTGCCATTTACAATAGAAGGAAGGAAAAGAATAGAAAATGCCAACTATGGATTAGAAAGACTTGAAAATGTTGTAGACACTTTAATTGTTATTCCTAACGATAAGTTATTAGAGTTAGCTCCAGAATTGCCATTACATACAGCATTTAAGGTTGCAGATGAAATTTTAACAAATGCAGTAAAAGGCACAACAGAGTTAGTAACTTCTGCAGGCCTTGTTAACCTTGATTTTGCTGACATAAAAGCTGTTATGTTAGATGGAGGGGTTTCTTTAATCGGGATGGGTGAATCTGACAGTCAGGAGAGAAGCATTGAAGCTGTTGAAAAAGCATTAAATAACCCTCTGCTTGATGTAGATGTCAGTAATGCTAATGGAGCTTTGGTGAACATAATCGGAGGCCCTAACTTAAGTTTAGACGAAGCAAGAAACATTATAGAGTATATAGGGGAAAAGTTAGGAACAGAAGCTAAGCTAATCTGGGGAGCACAATTAAGCAAGGATATGGAAAAAGCTATTAGGGTTATGTTAATAGTAACAGGAGTAAGGAGCAGTCAAATATTAGGAAGAGAAGAGACAAAAGGAGAGCAAGTTAGAGGAGATATGTCAGAAGAGTTAGGAATTGAATTTTACGAGTAAAAATGGCAGAAAAAAACCAAGAATATGAGACAGTAAGAGAGAACTATGAAACTGGCAGAACTCTTGTTAGATGGCCAAATGGAAGAGAAAGTGTTAGATTATCTCCAGAAGAAAGTGAATTTATTAGAAAAATCATAAAAATCAAAGAAAGAGAAGAAATTCCTAACTATAAAATTTAACAAGCCCAACAATCTTAACATTTATAAACCAAATTTTTCTTATTTTAATATGATTAAAAAAATAGCAAGAAAAACAGGCTCGTTTTTCAGGCAGTGTATAAGGGTATGGCACTTATTAAGAAAGCCGGGAAAACAAGAATTTACAGTAACAGCAAAGGTTTCAGGAATAGGTATTTTAATAATAGGATTTATCGGATTTTTAATATCTTTGTTTATGGACTTTTTCTAATTTTTTTAGAATAGTGTGCGCCCTACAGACATATGTCACCCTACTTTAGATTCCAAAAGTTGAAGTAGATTTCAGCAGGACTTCTTCGATCAAGGCTAGTATGTGGCCTAAAATGATTATATCTCATCCTAAATTCGTGATGGTCCTTGCAGAATCTAAGTTCTTTTTCCAAACTCTGAAAGAATCTTTCTATCTTTCCAGTTGTTGTAGGACTGTGAACTGCAGTTCTAATATGATTTATCTTCCTTCTTCTACACCATCTATCAAACTTAGAGTGCTTGCTCTTCAATCCGAAAACACTACCATTATCAGTCAAAATTTCTCTAGGCCTTCCATGATAATCGACGAGATTATCAAGGATGTGGGTTACAACCGCAGTTGTAGCTCTATTAAGGTCCAGTAAACCAACACAATATCGAGAACAATCATCAATAACTGCAAAACAATACTTGTCTTCAATTTTCTGATCACTAACATCAATCTGCCATAGTGAATTAGGATGTTTTCTCTGCCATCTAATATACTTGTTCCTCTTTTTATAACGACAAGCAGGATTTGTGAGTTTGTTTTTATTCAAGATTTTATTAATCGAGCTATGTCCAATACTGACATAATTCGAGATCTTGTCTTCTCCCCAGCCAGTCTTATTTCTAAGTTTGATGACTTTTTTCTCGATTGTAGGATTTATTTTATTATGAATTGTCTTAGGTCTTCTTGATCTGTCTCTTAAGTCCCAGTTGGTTTCATAATGCCGTTTTGTCCATCTTTGCAATGTTCTTTTAGAAACTTCATATCCAAACTGAGAAAGAAGGATCTTTCTGCATTGATTTTGAGAATGCCCTTTAATTCTCAATCTGAAATATTCTTTCCTAATTTCTTCTTTTTTCATTAGGAAAGCACGAAATCAAAGCAGAACTAATTTTCGGTTCCTAGTGACATATGTCACCAGGCTATACAATTTTTTTAGAATAGATAAATTTATAAATATCTTTTTTGTGAAAATAATAATTACTTCTTAAATTATTAAGGGGTAGTTAGAGCTAAACTTTTTACAAAGCAAGAAAAACTTATAAGAGTAAAAATTAAAACCTAATAAAAATGAACAAGAAAAAGGAAACAAAAGAAAAAAGAAAGAAAAAATCTGAAGAAGCTGAAGAAGAAAGCAGAATTTTTGTAATTAAAATAACAACGAATAAAGAAGACAAAGCTTTAGATATGATTAAGCAAAAAGCAGAAAAGAAAAATCTTGCTGTTTATAGTTTAGTTAGACCAAAAGGTTTAAGAGGCTATATCTTCCTAGAAGCAAAAGGAAGAGAAGAAGCTGAAGAAGCGGCCTTTAATCTACCATATGTCAAGGGAATTTTAAAGAAAACAGTTTCATATGACGAGATTGAAAACATGTTAGAGCCAAAAGTTGCAGAAATTAATATTGAAGAAGGAGATATTGTAGAGATAGTAACAGAACCTTTTAAAAAAGAAAAAGCCAAGGTGACAAGAGTAAACAAGGGCAAGGGGGAGGCAGTAGTAACATTATTGCAAGCAGCAATCCCGATACCAGTAACAGTTAAGCTTGATAATTTAAGAGTTTTAAGAAGAGAAGAAAAGGAAGAATTAACAAAAGAATAAAAATGAAGTTGAAATTATTAATAGAGGGAGGAAACATGCAGCCAGGGCCTTCAGTAGCTCAAAAAGTAGGCCCCCTAGGCATAAATATGGGAAAAGTAATTCAAAAAATCAATTCAGCAACTCAGGATTTCAAGGGGTTGAAAGTGCCTGTTGAATTAGACATAAATCCAGAAACAAAAGATTTTGAAGTAGAGGTTTTTTCCCCACCAGTAGCAGAGTTAATTAAGAAAGAGTTAGGAATTGACAAGGGAAGCGGGGAGCAGGCTAAATTAAAAGCAGGAAATCTGGCTATAGAGCAGGCAATAAAAGTTGCTAAAACAAAATATCAAAATATGCTTGATAAAACACTAAAACAAGCAGTCAAGTCAGTAATAGGTTCTTGTGTTAGTTTAGGTGTTTTAGTAGAAAGTGAGGAGCCTAAAAAAGTTATCAGTCAGATAGATTCGGGAAAGTATGACAAAGAAATAGAAGAAGAAAAAACAGAAGCTAGCGAAGAAAAGCTGCAGAAATTACAACAAAGGTTTGAGGCTATTAGGGAGAAAGAAGAAGAAATAATCAGAAAAGAAGAGGAAGAAGCCGAAGTTGAAGAAGAAGAACCAACAGAAGAACAAGAAGAAACAGAAGCTGAAGCCGAAGTTGAAAAAGAAGAAGGCGAAAAAGAAAACAAGGAAGTAAAAGTTAAGGAAAAAAAGCAAAGTTAAATTTATAAATAAAATTGCCCCTCTTTTTGAGAGGGGTTGTGGTGTAGCTTGGAAGCATCGGAGCTTTGGGAGCTTCAGACCCCGGTTCAAATCCGGGCAACCCCATACGAATTAAAAATGGCAAGAACAAAAAAAATCAAATCAGCAGGAAGATTTGGCGCAGGTTACGGGATTAGGGTGAGGAAGAGGATTAAAAAGATAGAGGAAACTCAGCGAAAAAAACAAGAATGCCCTTTTTGCGGTAAAAAAGGAATTAAGAAAATAGCTAGCGGAATTTGGCAATGCAAAAAATGCGGCAAAAAGTTTGCTTCTGGAGCATACACAGTAAGAAAAAAAGCATTAGGAGAAAAAACCAAGATTTAAAAAAGAAAATATGTTAATGTTAAAAATGGCTTCATATAAATGTTTTAAATGCGGTAAAAAAATATCTTCAAAACAGCTTGAAAAGAGATTTTCATGCCCTGCTTGCAACAGCAAGATATTTTTCAAGCCGAGAAAGCATACCACAAAGGTAAAGGCAAGATAAAATGCAATTAGATAAAGAAACACAGCAAAAAATCCAGGAGATGCAGGCAGTAGAACAAAACCTTCAAAACTTTCTTCTTCAGAAGCAAAATTTTCAGACAGAATTAAATGAGGTAGAGTCAGCATTAGAAGAAACTGAAAAAGCAGAAGACGATGTTTATAAAATTGCTGGTCAGGTAATGATAAAAGCAAAAAAGGAAGAAGTAATAAAAGACCTGAAAGAAAGTAAGAAAACACTTAACTTAAGGGTAAAAACAATTGAGAAGCAAGAAAAGAAGCTAAGAGACAAACTGGAAGGTACAAGAAAAGAAATTGAAAGCGAAATAAGAAAAGATAGCAATAAAGATAAAAACAAAAAACAGGAGAAAAAATAAATTTCATAGAAATATTTATAAACTCCTGTATTTTATTTTGAACATGGCAGGAATAAAAGAGAAAATCTCGAATTTTTTTAATAAGCAGAGTGAAGACCCTGAATATATTGAAATTGATTTAGGACAGGAAGTAGAAAAAAAGAAGGTTCAGGTCAGGCCTTTTGTTTTAAAAGATTTTGATACAGTTGAAAAAATATTAAATAGCTTAAGAGAAGGGTACACTATAGCAGTTATTGACATCTTGCCGTTAAAAAAGAAAGATATGATAGAATTAAAGAGAGCTATAGCAAAAATTAAGAAAACTGCACAAGCTTTAGAAGGCGAGGTGGCTGGTTTTGGTGAATCCATGATAATTGTAACTCCCTCTTTTGCAGAAATTTACAAGCCAAAGAAAAAGAAGAAAGAAAAAAAGAAAGAATAATTTTTCTACAAACTATTAATTTAAAAATTAAGTTTATAAGTATCTGCCCCTAATTTTATGCAGCAATCAGAGCAGGAAAATTTCAATATAAAAAATGAAAACATTATTTATAGAAGCAAGAAAGAAGTTTAAAGATATAAATATAGATAAAGATATAGAGAAAATCAAAAAAAAGCTGAAAAATAATCAGGTTCATCTTCTCTACTCAATACAGTATAAAGAATTGGCAGAAAAAATAAAAAAACAACTGGAAAAAGAAAATATCAAGGTGATATTTCAACAGATTTTAGGTTGTAGCAATATCAAACCTAAGTCTACACTATTTCTAATAGGCAGTGGAAGTTTTCACGCAATACAACTTGCATTAAGAACAAACAAAGAAGTTTATGTATATCCTGGTTTAAGTAAAATAGGGAAGAAAGAAATAGAAAAACAGAAGAAGAAAATTAAGGCCAAGATAAAAAAGTTTTATTCTTCTAAAAATATCGGGATAATTATATCAGTAAAGCAGGGACAGAAAGTTAAGGTAGAAAAAGTAAAAAAACAATTAGAAAATAGGTTCAAAGATAAAAGTTTTCATTTTTTCATAGCTGATAATATAAATGAAGAAGAACTTGAAAACTTTAAGATTAGCCTATGGATAAATACTGCATGCCCTGGTTTAGAGTATCAAAACAAAAAAATAATTAATTATCAAACATTAAAAGAGCCTTTTCTTTTCTTGAAAGAAAAGAAAACCCTCGGGAAAAGAAAAGAACAGATAATCTCGGGAAAAGAAAAGAACAGATAATCTCGGGAAAAGAAAAGAACAGATAATCTAACCGCCAGTTTTTAATTGAGAGTTTATAGATACAGGATTCCTAAAATTAGAGCCAAATATTCGGCTTTTAGCATTTACAAATTAAATAGACAGAACGTTTTAGAAAATCCCTGATTTCAATTTTAACGAAATTACAATTCTTATTAAATAGGTATTTGCATCTGGTTTATAAGACAGGATTTATAAAATAATAAAAACTCAATTAAAACAATATAAAAATAAAATAAAAAAAAGAGAAAAGTTATTTCTTTGCCATCGCAAAAAGCGATTTCAAAGCCACAACAATTGTTGCAGGTACAAACAAGACTACTAAAGCATTGACTATGTTACCTACATAAGGAATCAATCCTAAGTACTGATTACCTCCAGCTAAAGCACTAACAACAACCAATACTGCACCAGCCAACATAAAGTCTTTTAATTCCTTGCCGCCGACATTAAGCAAACCAATAACTATACCTAAAACCACCAATACAAGTGCTGCTGTCCCGCTTGTAGCACTCCATGAAGGCATCACACCAACAATTACTGCAAGTATAACACCAGCTAAGAATGACCATGCTCCAAGAATGTTCTTACTTTTTTTTGCCATTTTTACCTCCTTTTCTCTTTTTAGCCTTTTTATAAGGCAATTACTTGCTAAAACAAGGTATTTAACTTTTAAAAACCTTTTTATTCTTCTTCTAAAACATATATATTAAATAACAGAAATATTTATAAACCATCGTAACTCCAGAATAATTACAAAAAGCAAAGTTCAGGTTTATTAACAAAAAAAATTAAAGATGAAGGGAAAAATTTTAACAGGATTGTTAGGAATTTTACTAATATTAACAGTTAGTTTTGCTTCTGCTTTAAGTATTTCAGCAAGTCCAAGCTCACTAACTTTAAACAGGTTTGATAATTCTAAAACAATAACCTTAACAAGTACAGATAATTTTGATATTTCTGCAATAAGCCAAAAAACAATCACAGATTCAGATGGAGATTCAATAACCTTAACTGTAAGCCCCACTAATTATAATAATGTTACTGAAGCAGAATTTAATATAACAGCTTCAGGAGATTTTGATGATTTAAATTTAGGAGAGTATTCTACTGAACTTAATTTTAATGCTGTAAATGCAAACAACAGTAATGATACAAGAACAATAAATTATACAGTTAATTTTAACCAGGTTTTTTGTGAAGCTAAAAACCCTGGAGAATTATCAATTTCTGATATAGAGTTTGATGTAAAGGCTGGATATGGAGATGATGAAGATTTTTGGTACCCTTTAGACGAAATTGAAGTAGAGTTTGATGTTGAAAATGATGGAGACTGGGATGTAGAAGATATTGAAATTGAAGCTTGTTTATATGATTTAGATGAAGAAGAGTGTGTTATAGATGAGGGAGATATGGATATAAGCAATGATGATTTTGATTTAGACGAAGACGATGATGAAAAAACAGTAAGATTAACATTTGACTTAGACCCAGACGACTTAAATGAAGGAAACAATGATTATAGATTATACTTGAGAGCAACAGGAGAGATAGATGATTCAGATGCAGGAGATTTAGACGGCAATGCAACTTGTGTTAGCGATTTTGAAGATATTGAAATAATAACAGATGACGAGTTTATGGTTTTAGGCAATTTTGATATTCCAGAAACAGTTGGTTGCGATGAAGAATTCCAGGTTTATGCAGAAGCATGGAATATAGGAGATGATGAATTAGACGATGTTTCTGTAGTTATAAGAAACGAAGAATTAAACATAACCAAAGTATTGTCTTTAGGAGATGTCGATTCATTTGACAGCGTAGATGTTTTAACAAACTTGAAAATACCTCAAGATGCAGAAGA
The DNA here is from genome assembly GCA_964483015.1 of Candidatus Woesearchaeota archaeon. GTDB lineage: Archaea > Nanobdellota > Nanobdellia > Pacearchaeales > GW2011-AR1 > PWGL01. Next base: position 42,658 of record CAZAAB010000001.1, read on the forward strand.
AAAAATATACAGCTTGATATTTGAAGTTTTTGATGATGATGGAGATTTGTTTGAAAATGATGAAGATGATGAAGCAAGAGTACTTAAAAGATTAGAAGTTAAGGGCAATTGTAAAAAAGAAGTAAACGCTTCAATAACAGCTTCTTTAATTTCATCAGAAGATGCTATTAAGGCAGGAAACACTATTGAGATTAAAACAGAAATAACAAACACAGGAGAACAAGAAACTACATACACTTTAGCTTTAGACAGGAATGAACTATTTTCAACAGTACAAAATATTCAGCCTTCTTCACTAACCCTTGAACCAGGAGAAGAAGGAAGTTCAACAATAACATTAAAGTTGTTAGAAGATGCAGAAGGAGAAAAAGTTTTTGATATAAAAACTGTCTTTAATGGAAATGAGATTAAACAGCCAGTATCTTTAACAATAGCAAAGGGATTTTCACTAGGAAACTTAGGACAAAGTTTTAAAGATAACTGGTTTATATGGGTGATTGTTCTTATAAACATAGTTTTGATTGTAGCAATAATAATTGTGGCAGTAAAGATGACAAAATCTTCTTAATTCTTTTAATTTAATAACATATTTAAACCTCATTCCAATTTAATAGATATGAAAAAAAACAGGTTTTATTTTCTTATTTTAAGATACATTATTTTAGTTTTAGTAGCTCTTCCTAACCTGTATCTTTTTTACTCTATTTTTACACCCTTAACTATTTTCCCTGTTTTTTACCTTTTAAATATTTTTTTTAAAACTTCTTTAACTGATGCAGCAATAACTTTTAACGGAACAACAATACACCTTGTTAAAGCGTGTATTGCTGGCTCAGCATACTATCTTCTTTTAATACTTAACTTGACAACTCCCATGAAAATTAAAAAAAGGATATTTTCTATCTTATTTTTATTTTCTTCTTTTCTAATTGTAAATATAGTAAGAATTCTTTTATTTTCTATAATTCTCCTAACCAGTTTTTCTTTATTTAAAACCCTGCATTTAATAACTTGGTATTTTCTTTCAGCAGCAATAGTCTTTTTAATCTGGCTTTTAAATATTAAAATATTTAAAATTAAAAAAATCCCTGTTTATTCTGATATTTCTTCTTTATTTAAAGTTGTTAAGAAAAAGAATTAAATAAGTTAATAATTCCTAAACTTGCTAATAAAATTATTATTCCTGCTATCAAAACCCCCAAGGCTATTGCAGGGATGCTTTTCTTTTTTTCTAAGCCTAAGAGCCAGGCTATTAAACAGCCAGTCCATGCCCCAGTTACAGGCAGTGGAATAGAAACAAACAATGTTAACGCAAAATAGCCAAGAGAAGGCATCCTTTTTTCAACCTTATCAACCCTTTTCCTTACTCTTTTAACATAAAAATTAAAAATCTTTTTGTATAGATAGATTTTCATAAATGAGTCATGCAAAAAATCAAGAAAAAAGAAAATTAAAAAAATAACCAGGATATTTAATAAAACTATTAAAGTAAATATTGGCAAAAGGGGGAGGTTGTTTTTTAATGCATAATTTATTGCCAATGGTAGGCCGCCTCTCAACTCAGTTATAGGAAGCAGAGATAATATCACCCCTATCAATAATTGGTTCATTTTCTAAATAGCTTTATAATCTTTATACCACTCAATGATAAACTTTTCAGCCAGCTCCATATTTGTACAGTTGGCAACATTTAAAAGATAGCAATTGCCTTTTTGTTCTATACTGCTTTCATTGCTTTTTTTAAATATAACAGCTTTATAGCTACTTTCACTACAGTTTATGTAAGTGCTTTTTGTCAAGTTTGCTTCTGATTTGTTAGGTGTTCCAGGAAAAGCTTTAACCCCTATTTGAGAAAAAAAGGGAATAGAAAGAGTAGCTGCAGCTTTAATACTGTCTTTACAGCTTTCAATGTCTTTTTTTGATGAAGCTATTGACATATTTTTCTTCAATATAATTTCTTCTGTATTAACCTGGATGTATTCTAAGTCTCTGGGATCGTTTCTAAAACTGAAAGGAAGATATTTGATAGTTTCCCCATACTTATTTTTTAATGGCAGGTTTGTGTTATAATAAATAATCTTCCCTTCTTTGCCTTTTTTAAATTCTAAACCCTCATACTCAAAAGTTTCTGTACTCTTAACTATTAGGTTTATAAGAAAAATAAATGCAATTAACCCAACCATAACAAATATAGCCAATCTAATCTGTTTTTCCTGCTTTTCTTTTTGTTCTTTCTTACTTTTTTTCTTTTCTTTTTTCTCAATCCCTTCTTTACTTGCCTTGTTTTTTTTCTTTGTCATTTTTTTAGTTATTTAATTTTAGAAGCTTGTAAATAAAAGCATCACTCGCTTTTAGAACATCTTCTTTTTTTGAGTCAATATAAACACAATTATTATTCTGGTTTATTAAGGTTTTGTTTCTCTCTCTGATTATAATCATATTGTTACTACAGTTTTTTACAGGCAAGTTTTCTTCACAATTTTCAACACATGCAAGCTGTGTTCTTTGTATAAAGTGTTGAAGATTTCTGGCAATTTCTTGAACTGCCTGCCTGTTACTTTTGTAATGAAAATATAAAGGTTTGTTGTAATAATCTTGTAAAGTTAATGTTAAAAATCCCGAAGCATTTTGTGTCTGTTCTGGATTAAATAAAGTAGAAAACTGGTAACCTTCTATACTAAAATGCCATAACCCATCTTCTTGCAATTCAAATTCAATATCTTTATATTTTACT
>CAZAAB010000002.1:0-35646 GCA_964483015.1 Candidatus Woesearchaeota archaeon
TATACCAAAAAACCAACTTTTAATATTTATTCACCAACAATAAGTTTACAGAACCAAGATTAGAAACCTTTAAAAATATCTGTTTTTAAGATAAAGTTATGAAGAGGTATTTGCCAGGAGCAAGAAAATGCCAATTAGAAACGGGATTGAAGAAATATCAGAAAATCATTTTCATGAAAAAATTGATAACCCATTAACTGTTATAGATTTCTTTGCTGGATGGCATATGCCCTGCTTACTGATGGAGCCGGTTATTGAAGAGATGGCAGAAAAATTTGATATTATTAAATTTGCCAGAGTAAATGTTGATGAGTGCAGCAAAATAACTGATAAGTTTAGTATTTCTAAATTCCCTACATTAGTCTTGTTTAAGAAGGGTGAGGAGATTGAGAGAATTCAAGGACAACTGCCGGCAGAAGAATTAGAGGAAAAATTAAAAGGTTTTATTAAATAAAAATGCAAGAAAGATTATATGATTGCAATAGGAAAGAGCATTATAGATTTGTTAGAATAAAGAAAGATATTATGAAGTTAAGTAACCTCATTATAGAGAGAATATATTTTGTATTCTAAAAACATTTTTAAACTCATTTTTTCTATCATTTTTAGCCCTTTACTAGAAAGATGGATAGTGATGAAGAGAAAAGAAAGATAAATTTGTAAAGAGGTTTTAAGGACCCGTAGCTCAGTTGGTTAGAGCACTGGCCTTTTAAGTAGCCTTTTGAAAAGGCTACGGCCAAACCTATAAAACAAAAGGTTTTGATCAAACTTTTTCAAAAAGTTTGGGAGAAAGCCAGGTGTCGGGGGTTCAAGTCCCTCCGGGTCCACTTAATCTAAAAAAAAGAAAATTTACCGAAAGGTTTAAAAACCTAATATTAATTTCATTTAGTATTGGTTAGTTGTAATGGTAAATATGTGAAAATTTTTAATAAAAAATTAAATAAAAAAACCAAGCTTACTAAATAAATCCTGCTTATTTTAAAAAAAATGCATATACTCCAGCCGAAACACACCAAATTAGATGAAGAAGAAACAAAAAAACTACTTGAAAAGTATAATATTTCTGTATCTCAACTGCCAAAAATAAAAAAAGAAGACCCTGCTTTGCCGGAAAATTGTAAAATAGGCGATGTAATCAAGATTGAGAGAGAAGAAAAGTCAGAAAAAAAAGGAGTGAAAAAATATTATAGGGTTGTAGTTTAACAAACAATGTCAGAAAAAGAAAAACAAGATGGTTATATGTTAGTAAAGAACTACTTGAAAGAACATTCTTTAGTTGAAAGTAATATTACTTCTTTTAATAACTTTATTGAAGAAAAAATGCAGGAAATTGTTGAAGACCTTAATGAAAACCTGCCTGTAGAAGATTTTGAAATCAGCTTGGGAAAAATAAGGGTGGGAAAGCCAAATGTTATTGAGGCTGATGGTTCTACATCTTTAGTTACCCCAACAGAAGCAAGGTTAAGAAACCTGACCTATTCTGCGCCTGTTTATTTAGAAATTGGAGTAAAAAGAGAGGGGCAGAATGAACAAGAAGAAGTTGAGATAGGGAGAATACCTGTTATGGTGGGAAGCAATATATGCAATAAAGCAAGTTTGACAGAAGAAGAAAAACAAGAACATTTTATAGACCCAAAAGACCCTGGCGGATATTTTCTTTTAAATGGAAATGAAAGAGTAATGGTTTTAATGGAAGACCTTGCTGCAAACCAGCCATTTATTGAAGAAAAAAAAGGCAACTTAATGTTAAGATTATTCAGCCAAAGAGGAGCTTATAGAATCCCTATTTCTATAACTGAAACTAAAGAAGGAATAATTGAGACCTCTTTTTCAAGATTTCAAGACATCCCAATAGTTGTCTTGCTAAAAGCTTTAGGTATGGAAAAAGATTCTGACATTGCAAAGTTTATAGGCAAAGAAACAGACAGTGTTATTGTTAACCTTTATGAATTTTCTGATATCAATTCTATTGAAGATGCTATGTTGTGGATGGCTGAAAAAGCTAACTTGCAGGGAACTAAAAAAGAAATTCTTGACAGGGTTAAACAAAGGATTGACAATTATTTTATGCCCCATATTGGAACTGAAGAAAAAAACAGGCAGGAAAAGGCAGTAACATTATGCAAGTTTGTAAAGCAGTTTATAATCGCTAAAGAAAATACTGATGTTTATACTGATAAAGACCATTATGCAAATAAAAGAGTAAAGCTTTCAGGAGACCTTCTTTCAGACTTATTCAGGGTAAACTTGAATATTCTAGTTAGAGATATTCAATACTCTTTATCTAAAACAATTAAGAGAAAAAAATATTATTCATTGAAAACAATTGCAAAGTCTACTTTATTTTCACATAGGGTTGAGTCCGCATTTGCAACTGGGAGCTGGATAGGCCAGAGAACAGGGGTTACTCAAAATATGGATAAGACTAACTACTTATCTATTCTTTCACAGTTACAAAGAGTTACTTCTGTCTTGCCTGGAGAAATTGCTAATTTTATGGCAAGAACTTTACATCCAACACATTATGGCAGGTTTTGCCCAATTGAAACACCTGAAGGTACTGAGATTGGCTTAAGAAAAAACCTTGCCTTGCTCGCAAGGGTTTCTACTGATATTCCTCTTAATGAAGAAGCATTTGTAAAAAAATTGCAAGAGCTTGGGATGGAGTTACATTCTTCAGAAAAACAAAAAGAGTTTGATGTTTTTTTCAATGGCAGGTTTATAGGCAGTGTTGAAAAAGGCAGCGATTTTATGAAAAAAGTTGTTAACGAAAGAAGACAGAATAAGCTTCCTATTCAGCTTAACATCAGACTTGACAAGCTTGTAAAAACTATTTACATATCTACAGAAGTTGGCAGAGTTTTAAGACCTCTAATAATTGTTGAAAATGGAAAAAACAGGATGACTGAGGATTATAAAAACAAGGTAGAAAAGGGGGAGATTGGGTGGAAAGACTTGTTAGAAAAAGGAGTAATAGAGTATTTAGATGCGAGTGAAGAAGAAAATGCCTTAGTTGCAGTAAAAGAGGAAGACATAACTGAAAAACATACGCATGTTGAAATTGACCCTGTTGCTTCTTTAGGAACTATTACCTCTTTAGTGCCTTATGCTAATCATGACCACCCGCCAAGATTATTAAGAGGAAGCAAGACATTAAAACAAGGTTTAGGAATATATTCTGGAAATTTTCCTATAAGGGTTGACACAGATGTTTCAATTCTGCATTATCCTCAAAAGCCAATAGTAAAAAGCTTTGTTTATGACACATTAGACATGCACCCTGCAGGACAGAACATGGTTGTTGCTATAATGACATACGAGGGTTATAATCTTGAAGATGCAATAGTCATGAATAAGGGAAGTATTGACAGGGGCTTAGCAAGAAGCACTTATTTCAGGCCTTACTCAGCTATAGAGTTAAAATATGCAGGAAACTTAAAAGACGAGATTACAGTTCCTGAAAAAGATGTTTCAGGCTATAAAACAGAGGAATCTTATAAATATTTAGAAGATGACGGTTTAGTTTATCCAGAAGCTAAATTAGATGAAGGTGAGGTAGTTATTGGCAAGACAAGCCCCCCTAAGTTTCTTTCAGAAGCAAGAAATATAGCTATACGAACAAGAAAAGAGACAAGCGAGGTTATAAGACAGGAAGAAAAAGGGATTGTTGATGCTGTTTTTCTTACTACAGATAGAGAGGGGAATAAGGTTTCTCATGCAAGGACAAGAGACCCAAGAATTCCGGAGTTAGGAGACAAATTTTCAAATCCTCACGGCCAGAAGGGTGTTGTAGGGTTAATAGTCCCTGAACAAGACATTCCTTTTACTTCAAGAGGCATCAAACCAGACTTAATATTTAATCCTCATGGAATCCCAAGCAGAATGAGTATGGGCTACTTAATCGAGTTATTAGCCGGGAAAATGGGAAGTATAGCTGGAAGAGCTGTTGACGGGACACCTTTTGCTGGTGAAAAAGTTGAAGATATAGAGAAAAATATGAGAAAAATGGGGTTTAGATACGATGGTAAAGAAACAATGTTTGACCCTATAACCGGCAAACAGATGAAAGCTAAGATTTTTATTGGCAGTATGTATTACTTAAAACTTAAGTATATGGTAAGTAATAAAATACATGCAAGGGCTTCTGGAAAAGTTCAACTATTAACAAGACAGCCGATTGAGGGCAGGGCTAAAGGCGGGGCATTAAGACTAGGAGAAATGGAGCAACAAGCATTAGTTGCTCACGGCTCTTCATTGTTATTAAAAGAAAGATATGATTCTGATAAGGTTGTTGTTCATGTTTGTAAGGATTGCGGGAGTTTAGCTATTGAAGATAAGATGAAAAATAAGATTAAATGTCCATTTTGTAAGAACTCAGAATCAGAACCTATAGAAATATCTTACGCATTTAAGTTATTGCTTGAAGAATTGCAGGGAATGCATATTTATAGTAATTTTGAACTGAAAAATAAATATGAAGAGTAGCCTTTCAAAAAGGCTACGGCCAAACATGGAGAAAGGATAAGAAAATGCAAAAAGGAATAAGAAAACAAGTCAGGGCATTGTCTTTTAGCTTGCTTAGTCCTGACAAGATAAAAGATTTGTCAGCAGCAAAAATAGTCACACCCGAATTATACGATGTAGACGGCTATCCAGTAGATGGGGGTTTAATGGACTTAAGAATGGGTGTTATAGAACCTGGAATGAGGTGCAGGACTTGTGGAGGTACATTAAAGGAGTGTGTTGGCCACCCAGGGTCTATTGAAATGGCAAGACCAGTTATTCATGTCAAGTATGCTAAATTAATCAAAATGCTTCTTCGTTCTTTTTGTGAAAAGTGTGGAAGATTCTTGCTAGACCAGGGCGAATTAAAAAGATATATGAAAAAATCTCTGAAAAAGAGAATAAAAAAGGCAAGAGACACAAAAAAATGCCCTTACTGTAATGCTGAGCAGGGTAAAATAAAGTTAGAGAATCCTACAACTTTTAGGATTGGCAAAAAAAGACTTTTCCCAAATGAGATTAGGGAAAGACTTACATTAATACCAGATGACCAGTTAAGACTTGTAGGGATTAATCCTAAACATACAAGACCTGAGTGGGCAATCATTTCTCTACTAATAGTTCCACCTGTTACTGTAAGACCTTCAATTACTCTTGAGTCAGGAGAAAGAAGTGAAGATGATTTAACACATAAGTTAGGAGATATTATAAGGGCAAACCAAAGATTATGGGAAAACTTAAATGCTGGTGCTCCTGAAGTTATTGTTGAAGACTTATGGGACTTGCTTCAATATCATGTTACAACCTTTTTTGACAATACTATTTCAAGAATCCCTCCTGCAAGACATAGGTCTGGACAGCCGTTAAAAACAATTACAGAAAGAATAAAAGGCAAGGAAGGAAGAATCAGGCATAATCTTACTGGTAAAAGAGTTAATTTTTCTTCAAGAAGTGTTATTTCTCCAGATCCTTATCTTAAAATAAATGAGGTTGGTGTCCCTTTAGAGATTGCAAAAGTTTTAACTGTTGCTGAAAAAGTAACTTCCTTAAATATTGAAAAAATGAAAGAGATTGTAAAAAAGGGAAGTGATTATCCTGGAGCTAACTATATAGTGAGGCCAGACGGGAAGAGGAAAAAAATAACACCTGAATTAAAAGAGGAAGTTCTTGAAGAGTTGCAGGTTGGGTATTTAGTTGAAAGACACCTGAAAGATGGAGATATAGTGTTATTTAACAGGCACCCTTCTTTACATAAGCAGAGTATTATGGGGCATATTGTTAAAGTTTTGCCCTCAAAAACATTTAGATTGCATCCATCTGTCTGTCATCCTTATAATGCTGATTTTGATGGGGATGAGATGAATGTTCATGCTCCCCAGACTGAAGAAGCAAGAAGTGAGACAAAAACTCTTTTAAATGTAAATGAAAACCTGATTAGCAGTAAAAATAATACTAATTTGCTGGGATGTATTCAAGACCCAATAACTGGCAATTTTTTGGCAAGTAAAGAAAAAATAAAGGCAAGAGATGCAGAGCAGTTGCTTTTTCAGGCAGGTATTGAAACTGAGATAAAAAAAGACATTGATGGAAGGGAAATTTTTTCATCTATTCTTCCTAAAATTGATTTTGAAAATAAAAAAGTTAAGATAGAAAAGGGTAAGGTTGAGAAAGGAGTTATTGATGAAAATACTTTTGGTGTTGAAGAAGGAGAGTTGTTAAGAAAATTAGATAAAGATTTTGGCAGGGAAAAAAGCCTTGATGTTTTGAAAAAAGCCTTCACACTGGGAACAAATTATATTTCTAGAAGAGGTTTTTCTCTTTCCTTAAATGACCTCACAGTAAATGAAAAGACAAAACAGGAAACAGAAAAAATAATTAAAAAAGCTGAAGAAGAAACAAGCAAGATAATAGATTCTTATAAAAAAGGCAAGTTAGACTTAATTCCTGGCAGAAGTCTTGAAGAGAGCAGGGAGATAAAGATTCTTCAAACATTAAACCATATCAGGACAGAGGTGGGTAAGGTAGTTAGGCAAGAGTTAAAGAGGAATAACCCTGTTAATATTATGATTATTTCTGGTGCAAGGGGCAATGTATTAAATATAACTCAAAGCTCTTGTAATGTCGGGCAGCAGGCGTTGTGGGCAAGAAGGATTAATATTGGCTACACAAATAGAACCTTATCTTTTTTTGAGGAAAATGACCTGTCTCCAGAGTCAAGAGGATTTATAAGAAACAGTTATTTAGAAGGTTTAGAGCCTCATGAATTTTTCTTTGGTTCAATGACTGGAAGAGACAGTTTAATGGATACTGCTTTAAGAACACCTAAGTCTGGTTATTTATACAGAAGACTTGCAAATGCTTTACAAGACTTAAAAATTGAGTATGATAAAACATTAAGAGATGCTTCTCAGAATATTGTCCAGTTTAAGTATGGTGAAGATGGCAAAGATGTTTCTGCTCTTCATAAAGATGGAGAAATACCTGCTGGAGAAGCTGCAGGAATTGTTTCTGCACAGTCTTTTGGCGAGCCTTCAACACAAATGGCATTAAGAACATTTCACCTTGCTGGTGTGCAAGAAATGCAGATTACACAGGGCTTGTCAAGACTGATTGAAATATTTGATGCGAGAAAAACCCCTTCAACCCCATTAATGGAGGTTTATCTTGATACAGAACATAACAATCAAAAAGATGCTAAAGAAGTTGCTGAAAAAATTAAAGAAGTTAAGTTAAAAGAAATAGCTTCTTCTTTTAAGATTAATTTTTCAGATAAAAGAATAGAAATTAATACAGATAGCAAGGCAGTTAGGTCAACACATACTACATTAAAGAAAATAATTGAAAAATTAAACAGTAAAAAAGGTATAGATGTGAAAAAGAAAGGCAGTTCTATCTACAGTAAAGATAAAGATCTTGACTTTAAACAGCTTTACAAGTTAAAAGAAAAGTTAAAAGAATCTATTGTTTCAGGGATTAAGGGTATTGATCAGGTTTTAGTTGTTAAAAGAGAGAGGTATTATGTAATACTGACTTCTGGTTCTAACTTGAAGAAAGTTTTAAAAGTTGAGGGGGTAAGCCAGGAAAAAACAGTTACTAATGATCTTTATGAAGTTGCTGATGTATTAGGTATTGAAGCAGCAAGACAGTTGATAATTAATGAGGTTAAGAAAGTTTTAAATCAGCAGGGTCTTGATATTGATCACAGGCATATTGTCCTGGTTGCTGATGCTATGACTTATAAAGGAAATGTTAAAGGAATTACAAGAATGGGTATTATTAGTGAAAAGTCTTCTGTTTTGGCAAGGTCTGCTTTTGAAACACCAATAAGACAGTTTATTAACGCGAGCATTCGGGGCGGGAAAGATGAGCTTGCTTCTGTTATTGAAAATATAATTCTAAATCAGCCCGTACCTGTTGGGACCGGCTTGCCGGGCTTGCAAGTTGAAGTGACAGGACCTTTAACTAAGAAAAAAGCTAAGAAAAAAAAGAAATAAGATGAATCAGACAATAGATATGAACCATATAAGGTACTTGAACTTATTTGAGAAGGTTACTAAAGTTAGGACTAAACATTGTTTTAAGTACAATGATTTTTTAGTTTTTGCTGTTCCTGTTAAGCTTGTTTCTAAGGCAATAGGTGAAAAAGGCAAGAATGTTAAAAAATTAAGCAGGATTTTAAACAAGAAGATAAAGATTGTTCCCTTGCCAAAAAATAACAGTGAAGAAGAAACAAAAAACTTTATAGTCCAGATTATTAAACCCTTAGGTTTTAAAAATATGAAAATTGATGAAAAAAACAGCAAAATACAGATTAAAGCTGGCAGACAAAACAAAGCTGCCTTGATTGGCAGGGGTAGGCAGAGAGAAAAAGAACTGAATGAAATTGCAAGAAGTTTTTTTAGTAAAGAGATTGAGATTATTTAAGAATAAACTTTTTAAACTCAATTTAATCTAACTTGATAAGATGGGATTGATGAATGCGAGAAAATTAGAAAAGAAAAGGCAGAAGTTTAGATGGAAGAATAGAAAATATAGAGCTAGAAAGCTAAACTTGAAAGAAAAATCTGACCCTTTAGAAGGAAAACCGCAAGCTAAAGCTTTAGTAATTGAAAAAGTTCAGAGAGAGGCAAAACAGCCAAACTCAGCTATGAGAAAAGCAGCAAGGGTACAGTTAATGAAAAATGGCAAAAGCACTACTGCATTTATACCTGGTAATGAAGCTGAAAAGTTTATCAATGAGCATGATGAGGTTACTATAGAAAGAATAGGCGGGAAGCAGGGTGGCAGCAAGGGTGATATTCCTGGAATTAAGTTTCAAGTTATTAAAGTTAATGGTCAGCCTTTGAAAAGATTAGTAGAAGGTAAGATTGAAAAAGGTAGAAGGTAAAATGGGGACAATAAACCGGTTAATAAGATTAGTAACTAGACAAACTGAAATAGACCCTTATGTCGTTGGGCAACATGAAGAAGCAGCAGTCAGATTAAGAGATTCTGAAGATTCAGAAAATCTAGAAAAAGCTTTGATAAAATTAGCAAGAAAAGGCAGAAGTTATTTGGTTGAATATAAAAGTACTAAAAGCGGGCAGATTTACGCACATTTAAGGAGAACAAGATGAAAATTTTTAATAAGTATGAAACTAAAGATGTTAAAGTGAAAGACCCGGGATTGAAAAAATATATTAACCTAAAAGAAAAGCTGGTTTTGAAAAGTCATGGGAGAAATACTGATAAATTTTCTGAAGCAGATGTCAGTATTATTGAAAGACTTGTTAACTTGTTATGTGTTCCTGGGCATAGAGGCAAGAAACAGAAAATCCAGACTAGGTGGGCAACTGGCAAGAAAAATAAAAACATTAAAGTTGTTTTAAAAGCATTAGAAATTATAAAAGAAAAAGCTGGAAAAAACCCTGTCCAGGTTTTAGTAAATGCTATTGAAAATGCCTCTCCTAAAGATGAGACAACAACTATTGAGTATGGCGGGGCTCGTTATCCTCAAGCTGTTGATACCTCTCCAGTAAGAAGGGTTAACTTGGCTTTAAGAAATATTGTGCACGCTGCCTATGACAAAACATTTAACAGTAGGGGGAATTTAGAAAAAGCCCTGGCTGATGAAATTTTGGCTGCTTCTAACAATAATAATGAAAGTAAGGCCATAAAAAAGAAGACAGAGATGGAAAAGCAGGCTGATTCTGCTCGGTGATAGTAATTTTAAAATGGTAAATTTTATAAAGTGTTCTTTAATTAGTGTTGATATGGCAACCGATAATAAATCAAAGCCATTTAGAGGACTCCCTAGTATTAGACGAGAAGTAAGTCCCGAGTATGATGGTCCCTATAGAGACTTTCTTGTGGAGAGATATAAAGAACTGGAAGAGGTTAAAGAAGATTTTCTTAACATGCGCAGAAGAGCTTGCAGAGACGAAATTTCATCTGAAGAAGTGAGAAAGACAGGGGGGGAATTATGGGTAAAAATTGGGGAATTAGATGACCAGGTTTCATCAGAACTTAATCTTTCAGATGTATCTTATGGAGATCCAGAATGGCCATCTATGTTTGAATTACTCTCTTTTCATAAAAGTACAAGTTTTTTAAGAGCCTATTTATTCTGGTGTTTTTTAGGTTCTAATGAAATGGATTATTATATAAGACAGGCGAAGGAATAGGCTTCTGCTCGGTGAGGATTCTTAAGTATATTTTCAACCATAATAATATTTTTAAACTATCTTAACTCTAACCAAATATGCCAAACAGAAAGCAAAAAAGAGAAAAGGAAATATTTAGAATAAAACAAGAGATGTTAGATAGGTTAAAAGAGGCAGGAACAAAAGCAATAATAAGTATAAATTCTTTTGGGTTTCCTGAAGTTGATTTTCCAAGTTTAGAAGAGCTGGCTGAAGAATTTGCTGAAAAAAATAACTTATCATTAACAGATATGACTGATTATCATTTTCCAGTTGTTGCCCCTCTAAATGAGCCAAGAACTTATGATTCTGGGTTAATTTTACAGTTTAAAGAAGGGGTTAGTGTTTTGTCTATAAAAGGAAACTGGGAAGATGAGGGCAGATTAGAACCTACATATGGTGGAAGGCCAATACAATACTGGTCAAAAGCATATGTAATGAGCGGGCTTGTAAAGGGGGAAGATGCTGAACTGGGAGCAAGAATATCTTATTCAAGACCAACAAGGCGGGAAGAGAGAACCAACACTTTAGGACGTACCCTGCTTGTAGATGTTCCTTTTGGAGAAGCAAGAAAAAGAATACATAGATATGATAATTCTTCTTTATGGTTTTTAAAAGAGCAAGATAGAGAATAATGTGTAAAAAGTTCTAAAAATTAAAGCATAAATTTTAAAAGGGTATTCAACAAATTCTATAATAAAAATGGCAGATAAGACAACAGAAAAAGTAAAAAAATTGCAACATAAGCCAGAACAAATAAGGAATATAGCAATTGCTGCACATATAGATCACGGGAAGTGTATAGCACCTGAATCTCGGATTATGTTAGATGGAAATTTAGTTAAAGCTAAGGATTTATTTGAAACTGCTAAGAAAAAAGGCGAAAAAGTTTTTGAAGAGGATAACAAAATAATTTATGATACTTCAAAACTTGATATTAAAACTTTTTCTTTAAATAAAAAAAATAAAAAATTAGAAAAAAGAAAAATAAGTCATGCATGGAAACTAAAGGGGGGCAATGTAATTAAATTAAAATTAAGAAATGGATTCCAAATTAAAACAACCCCGGAACACAAATACATTGTTTTTGAAAATTTTGATTTTAAAGAAAAGCAAGCTAAAAACTTAAAAATAGGTGACAGAGTTATATGCCCCAGAGAAATTGAAATTGATAAACAAATAAATATCAAAAGTTATATCTTGAAGAAATTGCAAAAGGAAAACTTCTATGTATTTTTAAATGAGGTTTTTGGAAATAAGTTAAAAAATTTAATTTTGGACTATGGGATAAGAAAAATAAACAAACAACTTGACTCTGACATAAAGTATAATTCTATATATCATGGTTTCTGGAAGAATAGATATCAAATTAAAGACCTAATTAAAATATCCCATATTTTTAATTTTAAATTAGAAAATATTTATAACGAGATTGACTTTATCTGTTATAGAACCGGAAAATGGAGAGATAAAAGCTCTCTACAAGTAAAGTTGCCAAAAACTCCTCGGCAATTTGAAAAGTTTTTTTATCTCTCTGGATTAATGTTTGGAGATGGTTCTGGGAAAAAATTTGTTGTAGGAAAAAAAGAACTTGGCAATATTTTTGAAAAAATTTGTGATGAATTTAATATAAGAGTCACTCACAGAGATTATGGTTACAGAACTAAAGAACTTATGACCAGTGAAACTTTATCAAGAATTTTAAAATGTGTTCTTGAATATCCTCTAAAAGATAAAAGTAGAAACATTAAAATCAGCAGTGTTTTATGGAAAATTGATAAGAGATATGTCAGCCAATTTATAAAAGGATATTTTGATACTGATGGATGTGTAGAAAAATCTAGGAGAGCTATATCTTTAAGTTCTGCCAGTAAGAAAATGTTAAAAGGATTATCTTTACTTTTATTAAGAATAGGAATAGTCCCTAATTTACAAAAAAATAATATTTTTATATCTGGTCACTCCGCTAAAAGATTTCAGCAAGAAATTGGTTTTAATGTAAAAGATAAAACTGAGAAATTAGAGGATTTAGTCAAAAGAATTAGAGCTAGTTTAGTTATGGATTATGTTTTAGTTAATGGGAAAAGGGTCTCTAAAACAAGTGGGGGATTAAGTTTGCAACAAGAAAAACAGGTTTTACTTAGCAATTTACTTGAACAATTTGCATTTGTTGAAGTAAAAAAATTAGAGCAAGATGTAGAAGAGGAAGTTTATGATTTTTCTGTTCCTAAGACAAGGAATTTTGTTTCTGAAGGCATTATTATTCACAACACCACATTTTCTGACAACTTACTGGCTGGAGCTGGAATGATGTCTGAAGAATTGGCAGGAAAACAATTAGTTATGGATTTTCATGATGATGAAAAAGAGAGAGGCATTACAATAGACTCTGCTAACGTGAGTATGGTTCATGATTTTGAAGGTAAAGATTATTTAATTAACTTAATAGATACCCCGGGGCATGTTGATTTTGGTGGTGATGTGACAAGAGCAATGAGAGCAGTTGATGGCAGTATAGTTTTAGTATGTGCTTCAGAAGGTGTCATGCCTCAAACTGAAACAGTATTAAGGCAGGCATTAAGAGAAAGGGTAAAACCTATATTATTTATCAATAAGGTTGATAGGTTGATTAGGGAAGTTAAGCTGACTCCAGAACAGATGCAGAAAAGATTTAAGAAAATCATAAATCAGGTTAATGAACTTATACATAATATTGCTCCTAAAGAGTATAAAGATAAATGGCTTGTAAATGTTCAAGATGGTTCAGTAGCATTTGGTTCTGCTTTTCACAACTGGGCATTGTCTATACCATTTATGAAAAAAAATAAAATAACTTTTAGTGATATTATTGAAGCATATAAGGCGGGGGGTGAAAAATATAAAGAGCTGGCAAAAAAAGCACCCTTGCATAGGGTTGTTCTAAATATGGTTACAAAGCACTTGCCAGACCCAAAACAAGCCCAACCATACAGGATTCCAAAAATCTGGCACGGGGATTTAGATTCAAAGCAGGGAAAATCCTTAACTGGATGTGATGAAAATGGGAAACCAGGTTTTATTTCAACTAAAATTGTTGTTGATAAGCATGCTGGCGAAGTAGCTGCAGGCAGGTTATTTTCAGGAACATTAAAACAGGGAGATGAAGTTTATATGAATCTTGCTAAAAGAAAAGTTAAACTGCAGCAAGTTTTCGTCTATAATGGGGCTAAGAAAATACAGGTTGACAGTGTTGTTGCAGGCAATATTGTGGGTTTATCTGGATTGACTGATGTTCGGGCCGGGGAAACTGTTTCAGAAGAAAAAGTGACTCCTTTTGAAGAAATTAAACATATTTTTGAACCAGTAGTTACTAAAAGTATTGAAGCTAAAAAACCCTCTGACCTTCCTAATTTAATTGATATTTTAAGAACTGTAAATAAAGAAGACCCTTCAATTCATATTGAGATAAATGAAGATACAGGAGAAAATTTAATATCAGGAATGGGAGAATTGCATTTAGAGGTTATTGAAAACAGGATTAGAAGCGAGAAAGGTTTAGATGTTAAAACAGGACAGCCAATTGTTGTTTATAATGAAACTGTTACAAAAGAATCAAGAGAGTTTGACGGGAGAAGCCCGAACAAGCACAATATTTTTACAATAAAGGTTGAACCATTAGAAGAAAATATTTATAATGCTATTAAAGAGGGGGAGATATCAGAGGGGAGGATAAAGAAAAAAGACAAGCAGTTAAGCGAAAAATTAAGAGAAATAGATGTTGATAGAGATGAAGTCAGACAGTATCGTGATATTTATAAAGGAAATGTTTTCTTAGACACAACAAGAGGAGAGGTTTATATGGAAGAAGTTATTGAGTTAATTCTTGATGCTTTTGAACAAGTTGTTGATCAAGGGCCATTAGCAAGAGAGCCTTGTTCAAGATTAAAGGTAAGTTTAACTGATGTTAAGTTGCATGAAGATGCTATTCACAGGGGGCCTGCACAAGTATATCCTGCTGTGAGAAATGCTATACATGCAGCAATGAACGATGCCAAAGCTGTATTGTTTGAGCCTGTACAAATTCATAGAGTTGAAGCACCTTTAAAATATCTTTCAAATCTTACTAATCTAATTTCAAGCAAAAGAGGCGAATTGTTAGAGGTTAATCAGGAACAAACTGCAGTTATTAAAGCTAAAATACCTGTAGCAGAGATGATTGGCTGGTCAAGTGACTTAAGGTCAGCTACTGAAGGGAGAGGGGTTTCATCATTGATGGACCAGAAATTTGAAAAAGCACCTGCAGACCAACAGCAAGAGATTATTAAAAAGATTAGAGACAGAAAAGGTTTAGAAGAAAATCAGTAGCTGCCAAAAACATATATTTAAAAACAATTTTTCCCTCTATTTTCAGAAATAAAAATGAGGTTTAAAAATTTTAGGAGAATATTAGAATTTTTCATCATAGGTCTTGTCTTCGGCATTACTGAAGACATCCTTGCTGTTTTAATTGCTACTGATGCTGAATTTTCCTGGAACATTGTCTGGATAGTGGCTTTAATTGCACTGCCCTTTGCAATAGTAAGTGAGCTTGTTGTTGATAGAATTCATTTTGATAAAATTAGGAGATGGTGGAATAAAGAGATGGATAAAGGATTAAAAACAGTTGACAAGAGTTTGAAAAATGCAAACAAGGTTGCTAATAGTTTAGGCAAGGTAAAAAAAGAAAAGGGAAAAGGGTAAAGTAACGAAAGATTTAAAAAGACTAACTTTTTAAATTTCTTACACACATTTTGAAAATGGCAAAAGAAAAACCAAGCATTAACGTGACATTTGTAGGGCATGTAGACCATGGAAAAAGTACATGCATAGGTCAGCTTATGTTTCAAACAGGAAACTTGCCAGACCAAGAACTGAAGAAGCTGAAAGAAGAAGCTGAAAAACATGGCAAGCAGGGATTTGAGTTTGCTTATTTTATGGATAAAGTTAAAGAAGAGAGAGAAAGAGGTTTAACAATTGACTTAGCTTATAAAAAGCTTGTTTCAGACAAGTATGATGTTACTATTATTGATGCTCCTGGACACAAAGATTTTGTTAAAAACATGATTACTGGTACAAGCCAGGCAGATGCAGCCTTCCTTGTTGTAGCTGCTGATTCTGGTGTTCAGCCACAAACTAAAGAACACTTATGGTTATTAAGAACAATGGGTGTTGAACAGATAGCTGTTATTGTTAATAAAATGGATACTATTAATTATGATGAATCAAAGTACAAAAAGGTTAAAGATGAGGTTACAAAGTTAATAAAAGCTGTAGGCTATAAACCAGATGAAATCCAGTTTATTGCTGCTTCTGGGTTAAAGGGGGACAATGTTGGAGAAAAGAGCAAGAATATGGACTGGTATAAGGGTCCTACTGTTTTAGAACAGATAAATAAGTTTAAAGAACCTGAAGAGCCTGTTGATTTACCATTAAGAATGCCTGTTCAAGATGTTTATGAAATTACTGGTGTAGGTACAGTGCCAGTAGGCAAGATAGAAACAGGAAAAATGAAGCCAGGACAAAAAATTAAGATTTTGCCTGGTAGAACAGGAAAGGGTGTTGAAGGTGAAGTTAAAACTATTGAAGCTCATCATGAACAGTTGCCAGAATCTCAGGCAGGTGATAATGTTGGAATTAACATAAGGGGGGTTGGCAAGAAAGATATTGCCAGGGGTGATGTGATTTGTGATGCTGAAAAACCTGCCAATGTTGTTGAAGAGTTTACAGCACAAATAGCTGTTATTAATCATCCTACAGTTATAGCTAAAGGTTATACTCCTGTATTCCATGTTCATACTGCTCAGGTTCCATGCCAGTTTATTGAATTGCAAAAAAAGCTTGATCCTAAATCTGGAGAAGTTGCTGAAGAAAATCCAGATTATTTGAAAAATGGAGACGTAGCAATAGTTAAGTTAAAGCCTCAAGGCAACTTAGTTTTAGAAAAGCAGGAAGATAACCCTCATATGGCAAGATTTGCCATTAGAGATGCTGGCTCTACTGTAGCTGCTGGCAGGTGTATTGATTTAAAAGCTAAGTGAGGTGATGGTAATGAATCGCCTTAGAATTCTAAATTAAAATGGAAAGAACACATCTAATTCAGAGGCTGAAGAAGCCAAGAGGATCTGCAATTGCTTTTTCTTTTGGGGGAGGACTGCCTGCCGGAGGATTTTCTAAAGAAGCTCAAGAATTATTGAAAAATGTCTGTACTTTTGATTATATGGGCTCTGCTGAATTTGAGTTTGGAGAAGTTCCAAGAGCTTTCTACAGAATAGCTGAATATTCTTCTAATAGAGAAGCTTCTTCAGGAGAGCTTTGCTTCCCAGATGAAGTATATTATATATGCGAAAAAGGGATTGAAAGAGAGGTAAAAGGAGTAATAGCACAACTAGTTAGAAATGAAGAAGAGTTACGGCTTAAGGAACCTTGTTATTTATGGGAAAGCATAACAGGAGAACCTGAATGGGCTTCAGACTATGTTGGATGGGTAGAATTAGATAATGCTTTTATGTTTTTTACTGACAGAGAAATGTTCAACAAATTCCAAAATTTGTTTAGTATCAATTCTTCACAATCGCAAAAAACAAATCGTGAGGAAGCTTAAATTTTTTCAATTTTGCATACTTCTTTCTTACTATAAAAGAATTAAGAAATAGTTAAAATTTTAGTTAGTCCTCATCAACTTCTTCAACAACGTCTAAAATGTCTTCGTCAAGGTCTTCTTCAATTACTTTTTTTTCAGATTTTTTCATCTTTTTATCAATTTTTTACTTGCTCTTGCCTGTTCTTTTTCACTTATATATCTTTTCTTTATACAGTATATACTTAATCTTTTTTGAAAAGATTGAGAGCAAAACCTGGAAAAAAGTTTAATCAAAACATAACGAATTTGAAAAAAGATTAGGAGTAAAACCAAATAATCAAAAACCTAAAAATAATTATTAAAGTTGAAAAAAGAAAAGTTTTAAAAAGCTGGTAATTTTTTAAATATTGGTATCAAGAAGGTAATTATTTTATCGTTAGGATAAGATTATCAGTTAAATCATATTCACCACTTAAAAAAAGCGTAAAAGTAGTTTTTTCTTGGTATCTAATTAAATATTATATGGAGGTAAAATTTGAAAATGGCTAAAATTAGTCCTACTTCAATTAAGTATATGGTCTATGCCAAATTTAAGGCAGAAGGGACAGTAGAAAAGCCTGACATAATTGGGGCTTTATTTGGACAGACAGAAGGCTTACTTGGAAGTGACTTAGATATGAGGAGATTACAGAAAGAAGGGAAGATAGGAAGGATTGAAGTTGAGGTTGAAAAGAAAAACAGCAAGACTGTTGGAAAAATAGAAATTCCTTCAGCTTTAGACAAGACAGAAACAACTTTAGTAGGTGCAGCTTTAGAAACTATTGAAAAAATAGGGCCAAGTGTTGCAGAGATTGAAATTGAAAAAATAGAAGATGTGAGAAAAAGCAAGAGAGATTACATTTTGAAAAGAGCTAAAAAGCTTTTGGAAAAAGTTGAAGAAAAAATGCCAAAGTCAAGAGAAATGACAAGCAATCTAATCTCAGAGTCGAGAACAAGAAAAATCAAAGAGTATGGTGAAGAAAAGCTTCCAGCTGGCAATATTGATGAAGATGAAGTGATTGTTGTAGAGGGAAGAGCAGATGTTCTTAACTTGCTGAGAAATGGTGTTGAAAATGTTATTGGTATGGATGGTACAAGACTTCCAAAAGCTATTGAAAAGTTGAGCAAAGATAAGGAGATTACTTTATTTGTAGATGGTGACAGGGGGGGCAAGTTAATTATCAAAAATGTTACTGACAATGCTGATGTGAATTTTGTAGCATCTGCACCTGATGGCAAAGAAGTTGAAGAGCTGACTGGCAAGGAAATCTTATCTGCTTTAAGGAAGAAAAAGCCTGTTAAAGAGTTTAAAAAAAGTGAGAAGAAAGAAGATAAGGAAAAAGTTGATATCAGTAAAAAAGAGAACAAAGAGAAACTTAGAAAAAAACTTGACAAGATTGAAAACTCAAAGTCTGTCTTATTGTTAGATGACCAGCTTGAAGTTCTTTCAAGGGTATCTACCAGGGGGGCTTTTTCAAAACTGAAAAAGCTCGGTAAGAAAACTTACTGTGTTATTGCTGATAAGGCTACAAAGGGCATAATAAAGGCTGCTGAGAAAAACAATGTTGAGAACATTGTTGCAAACAACTTTGCTTTTCCAAGCGAGAAAGTTAACTTAATCAGCCTTTAATTTTTTATTTTTATTTTTTATAAAGAAACTTTTAAAAACCTACTTGCAGTTAGTTTGTTATGGAAAAGAGGAATTTTATTATTTTTGTAATTATCTTAATTTTAGCAGCTTTAATAGTTTATTTTATTTTTTTCTATTATCAAAATTGTGAGACAAAAGGCTGCTTTGATAAATCTTTAGCAAAATGCAGTAAAGCAGAATATGTTAGTGAGACTGAACAAGCTTCATGGCTTTATAAGGTTAAAGGTAAAGAGGGGGATAACTGTAAGGTGGAGGTTAAACTGCTTCAGTTGAAGCAGGGCGATGAAAAATTAACAAGTCTTGAAGGGAAGAAGATGAAATGTTATCTTCCTTATGGTTTAGTAAGTAGGCCAGAAAGAAGCTTAGAAAGGTGTCATGGCTTGTTAAAAGAAGAAATGCAGAAGGTTATCATTAACAGGCTTCATTCTTATATTGTTGATAATCTTGGCGAAATAAGTGAAGGTTTAGAAGAGCCTTTATAATTCTTTTAAAATGATAAGATTTGGGCCTGCAGGTTTAGGAAGTATTGATAAGAGTGTTGAAAGATTGAAAACTTATTTTGAAAAAGGCATAAATGCCTGTGAAATACCTTTTACATATGGTGTTTATATGAAAGAAGACAAGCATAAAAAAGATATTGAAGAGATAAGGAAAGCAGCTGAAAAATTCGATATTAAACTTTCAATACATGCCCCTTACTGGATTAATTTAAACAGCAAGGAGAAAAAGAAAATTGAGGAAAGCAAGAAAAGAATATTAAGAAGCTGTAAAATTGGAAGCAAGTTAAATGCTGAAAATATTGTTTTTCATCCCGGGTATTATGGCAAGAGAAGCAAGGAAGAAACATATGAGAATATAAAAAATGCCATAATTGATATGAAGAAAGAGATTAAGAAAAATAAGTGGAAAGTGAGGTTGTGCCCTGAAACTACTGGGAAGATAAATGTTTTTGGTAAAGAAAAAGAAATTTTAAAATTAGTTAAAGATACTGGCTGTTCATTTACAATTGATTTTGCACATTTAAAAGCGAGAAGCCAGGGCAAGAAAACATATAAAGAAATGTATAAACCATTTAAATCTTTTAAAAGATTACATTGTCATTTTTCTGGGATTATCTGGGGTGATAAAGGTGAGAGAAAACATAAGAAAACTGAAGAAAAAGAATTGAGAAAATTGTTTGATGTTTTGCCAAAATCAAAATACATTACTATAATCAATGAATCACCGCAGCCGATTGAAGATTCGGTTGTGTCAATAAAATTATGGGGAAAAATTAGTTAGTTTTTAGTTTACCTCTAATTTCTTGTAATCTTTTAGTTCTTTTTTCTCTCTGCTGCCTCAAATATTCTTTACCTGCAAAATCATAAAGAGTTTCTAATTGTCCATCATCTGCAGAAAGCAGTGTTGTTTCCTCCCTTCCAAGTTCAGTTTCATGGCTATTGCCCATAACTACTCTTACCCCAAACCCTCCATAAAAAGTTCCAAAATTGTACAGTTCTACTCTGGCATCTTCATCAACTGTTCCCACATACTTATGGTGTTTTCTCTCCCACTTTTCAACTTGCTTTACTAAAGACGACATTTCTTCTAAAGTTAAATCTGATTCTTCTTCCATATTCAAAAAACAACTTTAATATTTATAAAGATTTACATTATTATAAAAACCTTGTTTGTTACCCCTCCTTTAGGATGGGGTTTGTTAGGTTTTTAAGACTGTTCGAAAATGATTCATCTGCATCCTGAGGGGGGCAGTTTTCGCACCTTGTATTTTCAGCATAAAAAACATTTATCTTGCCTTTCTTATGTCTTTCTTAAGCTTTTCAAGCAATGCTTTATTCATCATTGCTTCAGCTCTCATAATTCTTGCCCTTACTTCTTTTTTATTCTTTATATCCTTTTGAACTGTAGAAAAAGGTATTAATGTTATTTTAAAATCTTTTTTAATTATCTTTTTTATTTTATCGGTAATAACAAGAACTTCAACTGGCTTTTTTCTCATTAAAAAAATACCCCTTATTTCTTTAAAATCATTTTTCAGTTTTTCTAAGACTTCTTTTTTTAAGTTGAGTGGTTTTTTTAACACCCTAACTTTAACCTTGCTTCCTAATAATCTTTTAGGCAAGATAACTCCTGCTGAGTTGCCTACTTTTACTGTATCTTTTATAAATTCTTTTCTTATTTTTTCAGGCATTTTTTCTTTAACTCTTTAGTTTTTTGATTATAGAACTTTTTCCAAAAGTTCCATGTCTAATATTTCTTTAGGTTTGGCTGCAGCCTTTTAACTTGATATGTTTATGCTTAATTTTTTTAGATCAACAGATTTTGATTTCTAAAAATTTTCCAAGTTTTGCTCTTAATCTTTTCAAAAAAGATTACGTTATAACTATGTTATAACCCTATTTATACCTTTTGGTCGAAAATTAACTACAAGTTGGTAGTGATGTGTTGTCACCACAAAGTTTATAAAGAAGCTTTTAGTTTTTAAACTAATTAAATAAATAAATTGACTAAGGGAGAAATAAAAAAAATGATGAGGAAATTTTTAGTTTCCTTGATTGCTTTTTTAACTTTATTGACTTTGACTACTTTAGTTGTTGCTGATAACAGCTTGAATGTTAGTGATGTTCGTATTTTTGTAGATGACTTTGAAGTTGATGGTGTTAGTGGTGTTAGTGTTGAAGCTGGCGATGTTGTTCCGGTTGAAATTTTCTTTAAAGCTGGAAAAAACGCTACTGATGTAGAAGTTTCTGCATGGGTAGAAGGTGAAAGAAGTGACGCAGCTGAAAAAGATTTTGCCGACTTAATTGAAGGCAAGAGCTATCACGCAAGACTTTCTTTGAGATTTCCTGAAGACCTTGATGAAACAGAAGAAGATTTGACTTTATTTGTAAGAATAGAGGCAGATGGAGGAAGTTTTGAAGACGAGTTTGATATCAATGTACAGAGAGAACCTGACAAGGCATCAATAATCTTTGCAGAAACTGTAAGAGAAGTTGAAGCAGGATCTTCATTTCCTGTTGATATTGTCTTAAAGAATCTGGGAAGGCATGAACTTGACGATGCAATTGTAAGGGTAAGCATTCCTGAACTTGGGATAAGCAGAAGAGCTTATTTCGGAGACTTAGTAGCTGTTGAAGATAATGGTGATAATGATGATGAAGATGCTAGAGAGAGAAGAATCTACTTAAGAATACCTTCAAATGTTGAATCTGGTGTTTATGATTTAGTAATTGAAGGTGGCAACGAAGATTCAGTTGACAGAATGGAAACAAGCATTTCTATTGCTGGAGCTGAAGGGGCAACAAAAGTTATTGTTCCTGTTAAAAGCAGAGAAATAGCTCAAGGAGATACTGAAACCTATGAAGTTATAATTGTTAACAAGGGAAACAGTGTTGGTGTTTATGAAGTAATGCCACAAACTAGCGAGAACATAGTTGTTAGTGTTGATAATCCTGTAGTTACTGTGCCTGCTGGAGAAAGCAAGACAGTTAACATTCGAGTTAAAGGTCTTGAAGAAGGAACACACTCTTTTGGAGTTGATGTGACAGCAGACAACAATCTAGTTGAAAGTGTAGCTCTAACTGGTTCTGTAACTGGAGAAACACAAGTTAGTGATATAGCAATCTTGACAATTGTTTTAGCAATAATTTTTGTAGTATTGCTAATTGTCTTAATTGTCTTGTTAACAAGGAAACCTACAGCAGAAGAAGAACTTGAAGAAAGTTACTACTAAGCTTTCTTTATTTTTTTATCTTTTTTTATTTTATATTTTTACTTAGAATCAAACCTCTAATGTTACTATTTTGCTAACACCTTTTTGCATTGATACCCCGTATAATACTGATGATTCTGTAATAAGGGCATCATTATGAGTAATGATTATGTACTGGCCTGTTTTCATATGCTTTTTAATTAATGCTGCAAGTCTTTCGCTATTCCTTTTATCTAAAGCAGCATCAACTTCATCAAATATGTAAAAGCAGTAAGGCTTATATTCCTGAATTGCAAATAATAAAGAAAGGGCTACAAGTGTTTTTTCTCCCCCTGATAAAGAAGATATGTCAAAATACTTGCCCCTGCCTATCTTAATCTCAATATCAAGACCAGCTTCAAAAATTTCGTTTTTATTTTCAGGCCTTAAAAAAGCTTCTCCCTTTTTTGACAGCTGTCTAAAGTTTCTGTTAAAAAGCTCGTTTACTGCTTTTAGGGTTTTCATAAAGACTTTTTTCTTTTTTTTGTCAATCTTTTCAATAACTTTCAATATCTCTTCTTTTTCTTTCATCAGCTTTTCAGCTTTTTCTTCAACTTTATCATACTCTTTTTTTACCCTGCTATAAACTTCCAAAGACTTAAGGTTTACTGCCCCCATCTTCTCAATTCTATTCTGTGTTTTTTCTAACTTACTTTCTAATGTGTGCACTGGCTGGTTTATTACCTTAACATTTTCATACGGCTTAAAGTCTGTTTCAAGGTTTTCTAACTCTGCGTCAATTCTTGCTTTTTCTATTTTTAAATCATTTTCTTTTTCTTCTATCCTGCTAATATTGTTTTGTATTTCTAATATAAATGAATTTTTTTCATGTATTTGTTTTTGCAAAGAATTTTTTTCTTCATTTAGATTTTTAAAAATTTCTTCAAGTTCAGACTGTTTTTCTTCTTTTTCTTCCAACTGTTCTCTTTTTTCCTGCTCTTCATCTTCCAACTCTTCAAGTTCTTCTTCTAAATCTTCTTGCTCCCTAAAACTCTGCTTTTGCTCTATTTTTAATTTTTCTAAATCTCTTTCTTTTGACTCTTGCTCTGCATTAACTGTTTCCTTTGTTCTTGAAGAAATTTCCTGAATTTCTAAAAAAATCTTGTCATAATCTTCTTCAATGTTTTTTAGTTTTGAAAGCTTATTTTTTATCTCTTTCTGCTTTTTACTTAAATCTTGTATCTGTTTTTCTATTTCTTTTTTCTCATTTTCTATCTTTTTTATGGCTTCTTTTTTTTCTTCAACCCATTTTAAGTTTACTAAGTCTTTTTCTGCTTTTTCTCTTTCCTGCTGTATTTTTTTCATTTTCTCTTTTAAGTTTGAAATTTCTTCTTTAGTTTTTTCAGAATCTAATTTTTCTAACTTTTCTTTATAGTTTGAAATTTTTTCATCACAATCGGTTTTAACTTGTTCTATATGCTTGGAGGTTATCCTGCTTTTACATAGGGGGCATATATCTAAATTTTCTACTTTTTCCTTCACTTCTTGTAATCTCGCTATTTCTGATTTATAGATAGAAGAATTGTTTTCTTGCCCTCTTATTAATTCTTGTTTATTTTCTACTGTATTTCTTGTCTCTTTTTCTTTTTTTTCCAGTTCTTTGACCTGTTTTTCTGCTTTTTCAATTTCTTTATACTTAAGCTTATCAGAAAGATTATCAACCTGGTTAAATAAGAACGAGGATTCGTTTTGTTTCTCATTTAATAAATTCTCCCTATCTTGTTTTTTATCTTTAATACTCTTTAATTTTTCTTTTAAATTATAAGATTTCTTTTTCTTAGCTTCTGCCTGCTCTAACTGCTTTTTCTTTTCATTTAATTCTTCTTGCTTGCCTGTCTGCGGTTTTTCTTTTCTTAATCTTTTGATCTCTTTTTCTAATTTTTCTTCCTCTTTTTTTCTTTTTTCCCTCCTTTCCTTAATTTCTTCTAATCTTGACTGGTTGTTTTCTTCCCTTACTTCTATTCCTACTAGGTCTGCCCTTAAATTAGAAATTTGAGATTGTAGATTTTCTTGTCTTACCCCTGTCTTTCCTTCTATATCTTTATCAATTTTGTTAATTCTTTTTTCAAACTGCTTTATCTCTTGCCTTGCTTTTTTTTCCTGATTTCTTTTTTCCTGCTTTTTATCTTCTTTTTCTTCTAACTCCTGGATAAAATTGGAAAGGTTCTTTTTTTTCCTGCTTATCTTTCTCTTTAATATGCTTGCCTTATACCTTTTTACTCTTTTCTTGAATTTTTTAAATTTTAAAGCCTGCCTTCTTTCTTTTTCCAGATTTTTTAAATAACTTCTTCTTTCTCTTAATGTTGCTGAAACCTGCTTAAATTTTTCATCTGTTTTTTCTAACTCGTTTAAACTTTTCTTTTTTCTGTCTTCATAAATGCTTATCCCGGCAACCTCTTCTATAATCTCTCTTCTTTCTTCTGGCTTCATTTTCACTATCTCCTGGATTTCTCCCTGTAAAACTATATTAAAGCCGTAAGGGTCTATGCCTGCCTGAGCAAGCAGGTCTATTATTTCCTGTCTTGTTTTTGTTTCTTTATTTATTTTATATGTGCTTTGCCCATTTTTTCTGACAATTCTTTGTATAGAAACCTCTTTACTGTCTACTGAAAAAGTTTTATCTTTATTGCTGAAAACTAAATTTACACTTGCCTCTTTTTCTGGCTTTCTCCCTTTTGCCCCTGCAAAAATTAGATTTGAAGCTCTTTCTGCCCTCATACTCTTAATTGACATTCTACCTAAGACAAAACATAAAGCATCTACTATGTTACTGTTATGAACAAAAATATTATTTGCTATAAAGTTATGGTGCAATTCCACACATAAATCATATACCCATTTTTCTCCCGGGATTTCTTCTATTTTAATTATCTCATCCCAAAAGATGTCTGAATTTGCTAATGTGTTGAGTTTTTCTTTTGATTCTGAATGTCCATTAAAAACTTTTTCGCATAATAATTTCAAGCCATCTCTTGAAGGAAGGCATTGGTTATAACAATACGCATCCAAAATAGGAAATTGTTTTTTAATTTTTTTGACGTTTATAGAAAATTCTTTGGCGGTTTTTTTAATTAGTTGATTTGCTTCTATCAAATCCACATTTGTATTTGCTTTTTTCATTATCAACTTTTTTATTTTGTTATTTTTTTTATTGTGGACAAGTCTAATCTTTTCATTAAATCTTAAGAAATTGTTTACTCCGTAAACAACTATTGTTTTATATTCTGCTGAAAATCCTGATTTTGCTATTCCTTTTTTAACATCTCTGGTTGTAAATGTTATTCCTAATCTTAAAAAGCAAGTTTCTATGCCTCTTGCCAATTCTTCACTTTTTGTTGTTATTTCTATACTTTTATTGGAAATATATCCGTCTCCACAAAATAAACCATTCAGTAAGTTAGATACTTCTCTATCTGAAGAATGTTTTAGAATTGCGTTTGAAATTCTTTTTTTCCTTGTATCAGAACCCATCCCTAATTTTTTTAAAATTTTTCTTAAGGGTTCTGAATAAAAAATAACATCCCAGCAACCTGTTTTATATTCTCTTACCAATGGTTTTTTTCGAAACAATTTTTTAACCAAATAAACATAATCATCAACTACTTCTCTGGTTCCGTTTGTAAACCATATTTGACTCGAAGAAGCAAGTCTCCCATCAGAAAGTAAGTAGCCAAAAAACCGGGAGAAGTCAGGAGAATTTTTAAAAGAAAATTTTGTTTTTTTTCCGTTTCTAATAATTGTATCTAATAATCCTATTATTTCTTTATTAGAAAGACTGGCAAATTTTAATATCTTTATTAACGATGCTAAATTTATTGATTGCTTATCTAAAAGTCCTTTTATAGTGTAATGGGAGATTCCTATTTCGCTTGCTAATTTTTTCCATGTCCTTTCTTTTTTGAGTTGTTTTAAAATATTTCTGAATTCCTCTCTGTATGGAATATATATCTTGTCGTCTTGCTTAATTTTTTCAATTAATTCGCAGAAATTTTTATTTTCAGGTTCAAAACCTACTTTTCTTGGAACTGCTACTCTTGTTCCTTTTTCTAACTCTTCTGATTTTAGTGCTTTTATTTCCCCGTCTTTTAATGTGAATAAAGGGTGGTATTTTGTCACTTTTATTTCTTTTCCAGATCTTGTTTTAATTTTAAGAATTTTTTTAGGAGATTTCCTTTTAACAAATTTTTTGATTGGTTTTTTACTTGTTTTTAATGTGTTAAAATCCAGACATTCTATTTTTGTCCCGTCTCCTTCAATTATAAATCCATCTTCTGTTTTTTTTGCCTTCCCTAATCTTTTGTTAACTACTTTGTCTATTCTCTCTGCTCTTCCATCAGATAAATAGATTTTGGTGTCTCCAGTTACACATTTACCTGAACCATTTGGTCCAACTACCACATTCATACTGTTTACAAAAGGGATTTCGGTTTCTTTTGGAAAGCTTTTAAATCCCTTCATTACCAATTTTTTGATATGGGCCATAACTCTTTTTTACTTGATTTTTTCTTATTTTACTAACTGAAAAGCCTTATTTAAAGTTTATTTTGATTAAAATAAATTAAACAATGAAATTTTGAAAACAAAAAGCTTATAAAGTTTAAAATCTTTAGTTGTAATAATTGGTAAAGTTATCTTTGCCAGGGGGCAGGAGAAACAATCTTGGGTCCTTCGGGATTTTTGGTTGTCTTCGGATGCCCCTAAATTGCTATTTCTTATACAGCCACAAAAATTTTTAAGTTAAATAAATTGTTTTAATTATGGCAGGGGGAAGTTTCATCAAAAAGTTGGGATATTAAAGAAATATCAGAATTAAACTATTTGCTAACAGTCAAATTAATAAGTGAAGAATCTGGATTCTTCATTTTTTAATATTCGCCTAATTTCTTTTGCTCTTTTTCCATCTTTGCCTGCTTCCAAGAAACCCATGAT
The DNA here is from genome assembly GCA_964483015.1 of Candidatus Woesearchaeota archaeon. GTDB lineage: Archaea > Nanobdellota > Nanobdellia > Pacearchaeales > GW2011-AR1 > PWGL01. The sequence continues at coordinate 27,153 of CAZAAB010000002.1, forward strand.
TTTCTAAAAATTCCCTCTTTTTTATACCTGGTTACGTGGTCTTTTAGAAATTTTCTTGTTATCGGGTCTGATGGGTAGCCAGAACCAAAATCTTTTCCTATTTTATCTTTTATCTTTTTAATCTCTTTTTCTCTTGTTGATTTTGCTATTATTGAAGCAGCTGAACAGGCAATATGATTTAAGTCAGCTTTATGTTCAATATTAAAGATTAAGTTGTCTTTTTTATTTACATATGTTTTCAAAACTTCCCCCCACTTTTTTGTATTTGGGCTTGGACAGTCAACAATCACATTAATTTTATCTAAACCCCTATTTATTTTGTTTATTATTCTTGCTGACTTGACAGCTTCAATTCTGTTTAAGTTAAACCCTATGCTTATCTTGCCATCAATCTCGGTTGGGGAAACTATTGCTATATGGTATGAAAAAGCCTTCTTCCTTATTATTTCTGCTAAAATCTCTCTTTTATCTTTATTTAATAATTTCGAGTCTTTAACACCTAATTTTTTCAGCTCTTTTTCAAGATTTTTATCTATCAAACAGCCGGCTAAAATCATTGGGCCTATTGTAGGCCCCCTCCCGCTGTCATCAATGCCTAATTTTAACATTTTATTTTGATAGAAAAGCTAACTTTTAAATTTTTATAATAGCGGGGGTGGGAATTTCATTGGCAAGATTTTCTCTTGGCCAATTTTGAACACCACGACCTCCGGGTTATGGGCCCGGCGAACACTCCAAGCTGTTCTACCCCGCTATATCAACTATGGGCTTATTAACTTTATATGAGAAATCAACTACCCATAATAGTATTAAGGACAACATGAATACACTTTTAAATCTTTGTGTTTACTTTGCCGATTTTGAAGATAGCAGGATAAAGAAGAAACTAAAACTTCATGAGCTTGATAAAATTTCGAGCAAACTAGGAGTCGTGCCATCTAATTCTTGATCGATTCTAACTTGTTTTTTATCGTATCTTCTATCAGTTGTTCTTACTTTATTAATTGTTACATAACCCAAATCAAATTCTCCAATTCTTTTCCTTCTATGCTGTAATTGATTTTATTTATTGGTAATAGAAAAGATTAAATATAAAAATGTAGATTTCTTATAATGTTAGTATGATAGAAAAAGGTAAAAATTGGCTGGATTATTTTTTGAAAATACTTCTAATAATTTTTATAATTTTGCTAATAATTGTCATTATAAAGGGTGTTTAAAATATGAAAATTGCTAAAGTGATAAAAATAAATTGGATAGATATTATAATTATAATTCTATTTATTATGACCTTGTATTTCATACTTACAAGAATACTTGGACACTCAGCATCAGATTTAACAATAAGCATTACTTTATTCACCCTTGTTGGGAGTTTATTATACAAGTTGAGTAGGGAGTTCGGCGAATTTAAAACAAAAACAATGAGCAGTTTTGACAAAATAAAAGAGGATATGGTTTTAATTAAAAATAAATTAAAGATTTAGAAATAGAAAAATGTCGGGACCAGGAAAGGGAAAAATAAAGTTAGGGAAAGCAGATGTTTATATACATTTGAAAGGTAAATCAAGGGCGAGAATAACTCATATAGATATAGAAAATGAAAAGCTGAACAAAATTATTAAGCCGAAAGAATCAACTTTTGTTGGTGGCAAGAAAGGCGGGGTTTTTATTGGCTTGAAAAAGAAAATGATTAAAAGAGCTGAAAAGCTGGCTAAGAAGAAAAAATGAAAAACCCGTTTAAATTGCTTGGGAGCTATGTTGGTTTATTCCTTGGTTTAATAGCAAGTTATTTTTCTTTTGCTATTGTCTTAAGTTTAGCTGAGTCGGGCAAGTTTATATTAATCGCTTTATTGATCCCATTTATCCCGATAATTCTGGGCTTTTTGCTTGGCTGGTTAATACATTTATTGATTTTAAAGTTAAAATGAAGAACATAATCATTCCTGATGCAGAAGAATTAAAGAAAAAAAAACAACGAATAAAAAAGCAAGGTAAAAAAAATCTTCATGTTTTAAGTGATTTTGACAGAACCTTAACTAAAGCTTTTGTTAATAATGAAAAAGTTCCGTCTGCTATTTCATCTATTAGACGAAATGCCTATCTAGGAAAAGATTACGCTAAAAAAGCTTATCAATTGTTTGATAAATATCATCCGATAGAAATTAACCCCTCAATTAAGTTAGAAGAAAAGAAAGAAAAAATGAAGGAGTGGTTGTCAGAACATTATAAGTTGTTAAAAGAAAAAGGCATGAATAAAGAGGTTATTGATAAGTTAGACAAGATTATAAGCTTCAATTTCGACCCGGAGTATTAAAGTTTCTTGATCTGTTGCATAAAAATAATATTCCCTTAATCATTTTATCCTCTTCTGGAATAGGCAATTGTATTGAAAAATTTTTTAAAGCAAAGAACAAGATGAATAATCACATATATATCATTTCTAACTTTATTGAATTTGATAAAAAAGGAAAAATGACTGGCATTAAAGGCAAAATTATCCATCCTTTTAATAAAAATGAGGATAGTTTAAGGCCTAAAATTTACAAAAAAATAAAAAAAAGGAAAAATGTCATATTGCTTGGAGACAGTTTAGGAGATTTAAGTATGATTGAGAGTTTTAATTATGATAATTTAATTGAGATTGTTTTTTTGAATTGTACGGTTGATGAATTATTAGATGAATATAAAAAGAATTTTGATGTTGTTCTTTTAAATGATGCTGATATGAATTATGTAAATGATTTACTGAAAGAAATGGTGGAATAAAAAAGTTTATAAGCCAAATACCTTTTTCTTTATAAAGCCCCAGTCGCATAGTGGTATTGCACTGGATTGCTAATCCAGACCCGTTTTGGGTGCGCAGGTTCGATTCCTGCCTGGGGCGTCTCAATTCTCAATCATACTTATCAATCTAAAAAGCTCATAATCTGGAATATTTATTGGGTTTAAACTGTTATTCCATTCATGAATTTTGTTTACGGCAAGATTTTTTTCATCTTGCCTTGACTTAATTTCCAACTCTAACTCTTTAATCTTATTCTTACATTCCTTACATTTAACACCCCTTCCAGTACATTTACATCCAGAAATAGTCTTCTTGCCGCAGCCATAATATTTTAATATTTCTAACTCTTCTTCAAGTTCATCTAAATTCTTCATTTTTAATTAGGGTTAGAAAATAAGATGAGGGGTTTTTAAATTTTAGTAAAATTTGTAAATTAAAACAATAGATTTATAAATTAAAACACTATTTAACAGTATGGAAAAAGACTTAGGCAAAATAAATAAGAATGAAACTACTGATATTGTAGTGAGGCTTGATGATTTTGGAGGGAATGTGGGGCTAACAATAAGGGAATTTATAACAAGTGACAGATATACTGGCTTTACTAAGAAAGGTACGAGGATACCTGCAGAAAAAATAGCGGAATTTAAAGATATGGTAACCAGCATTGATGAGGGAGAGTTGAAAAAATTGCAAGAAGAAGCTGAACAAAGCAAGGATAAAGAGCAGGAAACACTTTAATTAAAAAGAGGAAGATGAAGAAAATAGCTATAAATGGTTTTGGTAGAATTGGAAGAGCTATTTTAAAAATAGGTTTAGAAAAAAATCTAGATATAGTGGCTATAAACGATTTAGTAGATATTAAAACCCTTGCTTATTTATTAAAATATGATTCTGTGTATGGCAATTATAAAAAAGTAGATTATGGTAAAGGTTGGTTAGAGATTGGTAAGAAAAAGATTAAGGTATTTAATGAAAAAAAGCCGGAAAAACTGCCGTGGAAAAAATTAAATATTGATATTGTTGTGGAAAGTACCGGCTTGTTCACTGAGAGAAAACAAGCAAAAAAACATTTAAAAGCCGGGGCAAGGAAAGTTGTTATTTCAGCTCCAAGCAAGGATTCTGATATTACTGTTGTCTTAGGTGTAAATGATAACAAAATAAAAAAAGAGCATAAAATTATTTCAAATGCTTCTTGCACTACTAATTGTCTTGCTATAATTGCAAAAATCTTAAATGATAAGTTTGATATTAAAAAAGGCTTTTTAACTACTGTGCATGCATATACTGGTAGTCAGAAGGTAGTTGACAGCCCTTCAAAAAAGGTGAGAAGGGGCAGGGCTGCTTCTATTAATATTATTCCAACAAGTACTGGAGCTACTAAAGCTGTTTCTAAAGTTTTGCCAGAATTAAAAAATAAACTGGATGGTCTGGCAATTAGAGTTCCGGTTCCATGCGGTTCAATAGTAGATTTTGTAGCTGAGGTAGAAAAAAGTACAACAAGAAAAGAAGTGAATAATGAGTTTAAAAAACAAGGCAAGAAAATGAAAATTCTAGAGTATAGTGAAGAAGAATTAGTTTCTTCTGATATCATTGGTAATAAAAGTTCAGCTATTGTTGATGGCAAATTAACACAGGTTAATGAGAATATGATAAAAGTTCTTGCTTGGTATGATAATGAGTATGGCTATTCAGCAAGAATGGTTGACTTGTTAAAAAAGTTAAAATAAAAAATTTCTTTAATAAAAACAAATAAAAACCCTTATTAATTGGGTGGTATATTAAACTAGATAAAAGAGGAAGATGTATGATTTAATCATAATTGGTGCTGGGCCAGCTGGCATAACTGCTGCTATATATGCCTCAAGGCAGAAATTAAAATTCTTAATCCTTGGTTTGGATATTGGTGGCCAGGTTTCGTGGAGCTCAGATGTTGAAAATTACCCTGCAGAACCCCACTTAACTGGTTTAGAACTAACTAAAAAGCTAGAAAAACATTTAGAAAAGTATAATGTAAATGTAAGACAGGAAGAAGTTGTTAAGTTGAAAAAAAAGAAAAAGAAGTGTGTAGTAAAGACAAAAAAAAGAGAGTATGAAAGCAAGGCAGTAATAATTGCTTCAGGTAAAAAACCAAAAAAATTGAATGTTGAGGGGGAAAATAAGTTTATAGGCAGGGGTGTAAGTTATTGTGCTACTTGCGATGGAACTTTTTTTAAAAATAAAAAAGTTGCAGTTTTAGGCGGTGGTAATTCTGCTTTAGAATCAGCCTTGTTCTTGTCTAAATATGCTAAAAAAGTCTACTTATTAGATATTAAGAAAAAGCTGAAAGGAGCACCTTACTTAAGAAACAAGGTAGAAAAAAAGAAAAAGATTAAACATATAAATAAAGCTTTTACTAGGAAGATTGAGGGAAAGAAAAAAGTGAACAAGATTATATATGAAAAAAATGGAATAAAGCGAGAATTAAAAGTTGAAGGTATTTTTATTGAAATAGGGCTTGTTTCTAAATCGGATTTTACAAATGTAAAGAAGAATAAGTGGGGAGAAATTAAAATTCATAGAAGTACAAGAACAAACGAGGAAAACATGACTAATGTTGAAGGTGTTTATGCTGCAGGAGATGTAACTGATATACCGGCAAAACAAATTGTTGCAGCTGCTGGTGAAGGATGTAAAGCTGCTCTTGCTTCATTTGATTATATACATAAGTGGGATAAAAAATATGAAGACGATTAAAACATTAAATGACTTAAATTTCAAAGATAAAACAGTTTTGTTAAGGGCAGATATTAATTCTCCTGTTGTTAAAAAAAAGATAAAAATGTCTAAAAGAATTAAACAAGCAGTTAAAACTATTGAGCAGTTAAAAGATAAAAAAGCTAGAATTGTCGTTCTTGCACACCAGGGCAGGCCTGGAAAACCTGACTTTCTTTCATTAAAACAGCACTCAAAAATGATAAATAAAAAAACTAAAATTAAATTTGTAAATGATGTTATTGGTAAAAAAGCTGTTGATAATATTAAGAAATTAAAAAAAGGTGATGCAATACTTTTAGATAATGTTAGAAAAGAAAAAGATGAATTTAGTCCAGGTAAAAACAACAAGATTGTTGCTACCTTGCTTCCTTTAATTGATATTTATGTTAATGATGCTTTTTCTGTCTGCCATAGAAATCACACAAGCATTGTTTCTTTTGCTAAAAAACTGCCTTCTTGTGTTGGCAGGATTATGGAAAAAGAGTTAAAAGCTGTTAAAAAGATTAACTTAAAAAATTGTTTGTATATTTTAGGTGGGGCAAAGCCAGAAGACAACATTAAACTGTTAGATAAAAATGTTATTGCCTGCGGGTTGTTTGGGCAGTGCTGTGTTATTGCTAAAGGCAAAAAATTGGGAAAGCAGAATGAGTTTTTAGAGAATAAGATTAACAATTTTAAGTCTATAATTGAAAAGTTGAAGAAAAAATTAAAAAGTAATGTTAAAATGCCTGAGGATTTTGCTGTTGAAAAAAAGGGCAAAAGAGTAGAATTAAATGTTGATGAATTTCCAAGCAAGTATGAAATCTTTGATATAGGTATTAAAAGTCAAGAAAAATTTGTTGAAAATATTAAAAAAGCTAAGTCAGTTTATATGAAAGGCCCGGCTGGTTATTGTGAAAAAGAAAAGTTTTGTAAAGGCACATTGAGAATATTAAAAGCTGTTTCAAATATAAAAGGTTTCTCTTTAATTGGTGGGGGTCACTTATCTGAAGTAATAGAAAAGTATAAAATAGGTGATAATTTTAGTCATGTAAGCTTGGCAGGGGGTGCTTTACTAAGTTATATAGCTGGTGAAAAGCTTCCTGGTATTGAAGCATTAAAAAAAGGAGGTAAAAATGCCTAAAGAAGAAAAGCAAGAAGAGCAAAAAGAACAAGTTGAAGAGGGTGGAAAAGGAAAATGGTGGATATGGCTTATAATCGCTATTATTGCTACAGCTGTTATTTTATATCTTGTTTTGTAATAAAAAAAGATTTATTAAGCAGAAGATTTTGCTAATGGTATTGTTAAAAAATGTTTGATATTGTAAGCTTTGGTTCAGCTACTGTTGATATTTTTGTGAATACAGGCTTAGCTGAGAAAAATAAGAAAATTAGTTATCCTGTAGGTAGTAAAATATTGTTAAAAAGCTTAAAGTTTGATATTGGGGGCGGGGGTACTAACACTGCTGTGGCTTTTTCAAGATTAGGATTAAAAACAGGGTATATAGGCAAGATTGGTGAAAAGTCAAAAGAAAAAATTCTTTCTCTTTTAAAAAAAGAAAAAGTTAAGTTCTTAGGCAAGGCAGAGAAGGGTATTTCGGGCCACTCAATTATTCTTGACAGCAAGGAGAATAACAGGACCATACTAACTTATAAAGGTATTAACAATAATCTAACATTAAAAGAAATTAAAATTCCGAAAACAAAATGGCTATATTTTTCTTCTTTGCTTGGAAAATCTTTTGAAAGTCAGAAAAAGCTTGCTAAAAAAATGGAAAAAACAAAACTTGCATTCAACCCTTCTGAGTACTTGATAAAAAAAGAAAACATTCTTCCTTTACTAAAATTAACCTCTATTTTAATATTAAATAAGCAAGAAGCAGAACTAATATTAAAAGAAAAAAAGAAAATTAAGAAATTGTTGAAAAACTTGCATAGGTTAGGTCCTGAAATTATTGTGATTACTGATAAAAATAAAAAAGTTATGGCATATGATTCAAAAAACAACAAGTTTTACAGTGAAAAGCCCCATAAAATTAAGGTTAAAGAAAGAACCGGGGCTGGAGATGCTTTTGCAGCAGGTTTTGTAGCTGGCATTATAGAGGGGAAGAAGGTTAAAGAAAGTTTAAAGTTGGGAATTAAAGAAGCTGAAGCTGTTATAAGATATTTTGGGGCAAAAAATAATTTGTTGAAAAGAAAATGAAAAAAATTAGTTTGAAAAAAATAACCAGAAAAGGTCTGGCTTTATTCTTAGCATATGATCAGGGTTTAGAGCATGGCCCTAAAGATTTTAATGATGAAAATGTTGATCCAGATTATATACTAGAAATAGCTGAAAAAGGAGGGTTTACCGGCATTATTTTACAGAAAGGGATAGCTGAAAAATACAGTAAAGAGATAAAGAATTTGCCATTAATTATGAAGTTGAATGGCAAAACTAATCTGGTTAAAGGTGAACCAGTATCAAGGCAGTTGTGTTCTATTGATGAAGCTTTAGATTTAAATGCCAAAGCTGTTGGCTATACTATCTATCTTGGCAGTAAACATGAATCTGTAATGTTGAAAGAGTTTGAAAAAATTCAGGAAAAAGCCCACAATAAAAACCTGCCAGTGATTGCATGGATTTATCCCAGAGGCAAGTCAGTTAAAAATAGAAGCAAGAAAGAATTGATGGCTTACTCAGCAAGAACAGGTTTAGAATTGGGTGCAGATATAATTAAAATCAAATATAATGGCAGAAAAAAAGACTTAAAATGGGCTGTTGAAAATGCGGGAAAGACAAAAGTTGTTGTTGCTGGCGGTTTAAAAAAGCGGGAGAAGAAATTTTTAAGTCAGGTCAAAGATATTATGAATGCTGGCTGTATAGGTTTAGCAGTAGGCAGAAATATATGGCAGAGTAAGAAACCTTTAAAAATTGCAGAAAAGGTTGGAAAAATAATCTGGAACTAGAACTTTTAAAAAAAGTTCTAG
>CAZAAB010000003.1:0-26272 GCA_964483015.1 Candidatus Woesearchaeota archaeon
TGAATCTCTTGTTAATTGTTTTACCCGAAATATTCATTTTAAATTCGTTAATCATAATTAACATGTTTTATGATTTATGTAATCTCTTATCATGTTTTACTTTTGATTTGTTATTATTTTTGGTATGTGTACTTTATACCATTTGGTATATTTATGTATATAATGGTATCCGGATATCTGGTTACTTTCATCTTAATTCTTTAATTTTTTCAACACCTTCCACATTCCAACCTCATATTCGTCAAAACCCCATTTTTTATAAATTTCTTTCGCTTTCTTATTTTTAACATTAACATCAAGTTTAATATATTTTAATTTCTTATCCTTAAACCATTTTTTCGCTTTTTTAAAAAACTTTGAACCTATACCTTTACCTCTAAAATCTTTTTTAATATAGATATACGGAATTTCCCCATAAAAATCAAAAGTATGTATATCATCTGATTTTGATTTAGATATTAGAATAAATCCTGCTATTTCGTTGGACTCTTCAGCTACAAATATATCGGATTTCTTACCTTTCAAAACTTTTTTGAAGTTTTCTCTCATATTCTTTTCCGCATCTCCTCTTTTTTTTACATAACTTTGTTTTTCTAAATTCACAAAACTTTCTTCAAAATTCTCATATCCTTCCCACAATTCTATCAAAGAATCTAAATCTTCTAATTTAGCTTTTCTGATTTTCATTTTCTACAAATATAAAAGACGCCAGTTGATAACTTATCACTAATCTCTATCATCTCAAAACCGGATTCACTAATTAACTCCTTAACTTGTTTTATTGATGGTATGTGAATATATTGTTTTGTTTTATATTTTGTTCCTGAAGTTTCCCTCTTAAAGAATCTATCTCCGAAATCTCTTTCATCTATTTCAAATCCAAGAGGTCTTAAAATATATAATCTTAGCCACTGCTTTAGCCAGAAAAAGAAAAACTTCCTGGACCATTCTCTATTATGAGCAGTAAAAATAAATTTCCCATTTTCTTTTAAAACTCTCCTTACCTCTTTCAATGCTTTTAATCTATTCTTTCTTCCGGGAATCTGAGTCCACCCTTGATTTGAAAATAAAGCATAATCAAAACTATTGTCTTTAAAACCCATATTACAAGCATCCATAACCTTATAATCAATATCCAATTTCTTTTTCTTGGCAATCTTTTTAGCATTTTTAATCATTTCTGGTGTGATATCTATTCCGACCACTTTATAACCTTGTTTCTTTAATGGTATTGTAGTTCTTCCGGTCCCGCACCCAACATCCAAAACATTTCCTTTCTTTTTGAAATATTTCCTTATGAAATGCCTCTCAGCATACCACAAACCCTCCTCCACTTTTTTCTTATAAATCTCTTGGGCATTTTTCCCGCCAAATTCTTCTATAACTAATTTCTTTAAATCTTTGGTTTTCATTTCAACTCTTTCTCCATTCCAACCATCTCATTTCTTTTATAACCTTTCTTTTTATAAAATTCGAAAGCTTTAGATTTAGCATGAGAACTTAAGGCGATACTCTCTGCCCCTCCCTCCCTCGATTCTTTTTCAGCTTTTTCTAAAAGTTTAGACCCAATGCCTTTTCCCTGAAATTCAGAATCAACTGCAAAATCTTTTATGTCTCCTCTAAAAGATTGCTCCCAAGGATACTTACTAAAAGTTATAAATCCCGCTATTTTTTCATCTGTTAAAGCGATCAGAATAGCGGAATTTTCAAATTGCCCCTTAACCATTTTTAAGGCATTCTTATTGCTCCAATTTTCATTATACGGTTCTTTCCTGTACTCCTGTTTATATATTTCTGCAACTTCTTCCAAATCTTCTTTTTTAGCTTTTCTTATTTTTGGCTTCATCTTAATCCAACAAATGCTCCCTTTTCTAACTTAATACTTAATACAAAAAGCCATATAAAAAGTTGATCAATTATAGTTCTCTTATTATTATAACTTAACAATAGTAACAAATAGAAAGATTTTTAAATAGAAAAATCTACATAAATAAAATGGCAAGAAAAGCTTTTTTTCAAGAACCCACTGTTGGTCAGATTAAAACAAGACAGAGGATTGATTCTAGTGACAACCATGTAGGATTATTAAATTCTCTATCTGCAGAACAATATTTAGTTTCCCAAACCCCCTTAAAACCAGGATGGCAAGATGACCCAGATGATTTTCATAAACACGGGCCAGAAGTTATTTTAAAAAGATTTAAATCAAGAAGAGAAGCTGAAAAATCTGCAATTCAGGGTGTAAGACCTTTAGATTTAAGAAGACAAGCTTATGAAGAGGCAAGTGAAAAAACAGATTATTCATGTTATTCTTCAATTCCTTTAATAGGAAATGACAGGAGAAGGAGAAGAATAGGTTTAGTTCAAATTCTTGATGGTGCCTGGCTATATGCATATTCAGAAAGATTAAGAAAGAAATTAAGAAGAAATAAAGAAGAGTTTTATTCAGATGAAAATCTGCCAGGAATAAAAATTAGAGCTTATGAAGATGCAAAAGGAACTGCAAAAGACGGCTGCCAAATTGTGACAAATGTTTCTAGTATGGAAGAAGGTAAAAGAAGATATAAATTTGACTTTTCATCTATTCCTATAGACAATACTCCAAGAAAATTAGCTATTGCCTTAGGAACTGCAGGAAACTGTCCTTGCCAATTCCATATTTATAGAAGTTTAAGATATCCTTTTGTTAATACTTCTGAAACAGCTGAAATAAGAAATATATGCAAGCACGAAACAGCAGGAACTTATGCCATAGAAGACTTTTTTTTAAACAGAGATGATGAAGATGATAAAAATTTAACACCTTTAGAACAATCTTTAGTGGCCTTGCCATCACAATTTATGGTGGATTTATACAAAAGAATGATGGATTCCTGGCTAATATCTGGATATGGGGATGAAAAAGAAAGATTAAGAAAACCTAACCAAGCTGAAAAACAGGTTTTATTAGACAGGGTAGTTAAAATTTATGGTCATGATACAACATTGTTCTCAAAAAGATCCAGAGACGGCGAGTTAGGAGACTATGACTGGGAACTAAGACAGTAAACAAAACAAGATAAAACTAAGAAAAATGACACAATTAAAACATTTAGAAGACATACATACACATCCTGCCTGTCGGAGTATAAGAAGTTTGCAAGAAGTTGTAACTAGAGCTAGACTCCAAGTAAAACCAAAATACAAAAGATGGGAAGAAATTGAAGCTCATTTAATAAATGGTGGGGTTGCTCCAAGTTTGTCTGCATACTTACTATATGAATATCAATTTAACAAAGAAAGTTTGAGAGAATTGAGTAGAAAACTTGGAAAAAGCAAAGGAGCATTAAAAGGATTAGTGAAAAAATTAAATATTCCAACAAGAAGTTTAGCAGAAGCCAACAAATTAGATGAAATCTCTATACCAAAAAAGAAAATCATCGAAAGACTTTATAACGAAGAAGGAAAAACAGATTATGAAATAGCTGACATGTTTGAAACAAGTCAAGCAACAGTAAGAAAATGGAGAAGAATACACAGCATAAAAGCGAGAGATGGTTCAAATTCTCATTTGCCTAAAGGAGTAAAAAAACCATCAAAAGAAGAATTAAGAAAAGAATACGAAGAAAACTCCTCATTTCGGATTGCCAAAAATCGTGGCGTTCACATTAGTACTATTCTAAATTGGTTGGATAGTTATGAAATTGAAAGAAAGACAATGTCTGAAATTAAATTACCAGAAAATGCCTCAAAACCATCAAAAGAAGAATTGAAAGAAATGTATGTAGAAAACAATATGTCTGACAGAGTTATAGCTAAAATCTGCAGTGTCAATCAAACAACAATAGGAAGGTGGAGAAGGGAATATGACATTAAAACAAAAGATGCTTCAAGTTGTTGGGCAAACAGACCTTCTGGAAAAAACCATTGGAACTGGAATGGCGGAACTTCTTTTGAACCTTATTCTCTAGAATTTGAAAAAATTTTGGCCCCATATATAAGAGAAAGAGACGACTATGCTTGTCAGGTATGTGGAGAACAAGAAGATGGAAAAACATTATCAGTACACCACATAGATTATAACAAAGAAAATAATAGTGAAAGCAATTTAGTTACTTTATGTACTTCTTGCCATGGCCATACAAGTGTAGTAAACGATTTAAGAACAGAATGGACAGAAATGTTTCAAGAAATAATTCAAGAGAAATATGAACAAATGTCATGGGATATATATGCACAGTTACAAGATTACAAGGTAGAATTAAAACAAATAAAAACAGAATTTATTGAATCAATCTAACTTCTCAAAACTAAGCTTACTATGACAAGGCAGTTTAGCTTTAACTTTTTCTAAAGCTTTAACAATTATCGGCCTGTCTTGCTTGTTTAAAAAAGCTACAAGAAAAATAGTCTGATTTTTCTTAACCTTAGCTGCTCTCCCCATTACTGTTCCAAAAGATTGAGACATTCCAGTATTGTACCTATCACCTTTTGATGCCCCACTATAAACTTTATTTTCTCTTAAAACATGATGTGGAAAAGGCTTGACCTCAAAGTAAAACTGTTCAGGTATCTTTTTTTGCAAAACCCTTAAGACATGTTTTCTAGCTGCTTCTAATGCATTATCTCTTATCAAAAGTTCTTCTCCAGAAACAAGCTTAACCATATTCTTAAACTTGCCCTTATGGTAATCACTTCTCTGCCCCATTCTAAACCTGATTATGTTTTGTTGAGGTTTTGTCTTAATATAATTTTTATTTTTCTTGCTTGAGCTTCTAGTATAAGCTTTTCCTTTTTGCTTTGTGTATGATGAAGCTTTTCTTAATGCCATCTTAATTTACTCTTTAATATCATTTTTAATCTCTCCCATCGGACCAGCAACACACCCCCTTTTAATCTCAAGTCTTTCTAAAGTTTCTATTAACTGTCTTGCAATTATTTCATAAACCTGATTATCTTTTTCAGGATAAACTGCATACATCTCATCTGAATCAAGTCTATTAGCCATAATAGCTCTAACTGAACTTCTATCTAAAGGCCCATCATACTGAAATTCGCATCCTCTCATAGTCATCATTTTATCTCAACCTCTGTATTTAATGCCTGTCCTGGCAATCCTTTCTCAAAAATGGCCCTTACTAAACCCTTATTACCATGACTCTTTATAATTTTACCCTTAATTTCTTTTCCTGAAGGGCTTTTCCACACAACTTCTTTACCTTCAAATTTTTTTGCTTTTTCTTTATTCTTCACATTAACATCTATTAAAAAGTGCCTTGGCTTATATGTGTGCCTTCCCTGCCTAAACTGTACTACTTTTCCTTTCATATTATATGTTATAATAACAAAAATGAGAAAAAAGCATTTAAAAATCTTTATATAAAATAAATTTACAAAACAATCTCAAACTTGCCTAATTTTTCTTCTAAAAATGAAAACAATTCTTGTTTAACCTTAACTTTTTTATCTTTCTGCTTGTTCAAAGCCTCATTTAACTCTTTTTCATTGCCCTCTTTTAGCTTTTTATTTTTCAAATCTATTTTCTTTATTCCACCTTCCTGAATTAAAAATGCTGGTTCAGTCAAAATAAGCTCATACTTTTTATCTTTAACTTTTAACTGCATCCTGCTTTTCTCTAAATTTCTCAACTCTTTTCTTTGCTGATGTTCTATTAAATGCGACAATAATTCTCTTGACTTTTTTCTTACATCTTCTACTTCTTCTCTCTTCAATTTCTTGCCCTGTTTTTGCTTCTTCTTAATTTTAGCAATTTCTTTTAATATCTCTAAATTGCTTTTTGGCAACTTTCCCTTTTCTATAAACTCTTCTTCAAAACTTGAAATTAATTTTTTTTCTGATTTTTTATTAAAAATATTTTTTAACATGTCAAAAACTTGCCCATATAATTTTTCTACTATCTTGCCCCTGCTTCCTTTTTCAATCTGCTTTCTCAACTTTTTCAACCTTTTATTAAATTCCTCAGCCTGTTTTAAAAACTTATCAATGTCTTTTCCTTTAATATCTCCATCTTTAATTTTTTTATGCTCAAAATCTTTATATGTTTTAACAATCTTCTTCAAAATATCTGAATATTTCTTTTCTATTAATTTTTCTTTTTTCACAAAAACATCGTGAAAAATCCTTGGTGTTTCTTTATGTGTTGGCGGCGGACTTCCATACAACATCAGCATTGCCTGGCTTGGGGTAATAACCCCCCAGTAAATGTCTTTAATAAATATGTCTGTTAACATCCTCCCAACCCTGTCACTCATCTTATCCCCCATTCTCATAAACTTATCAATTGCTTCTGGGCTTGGAGTTAACTTGCCCATTTTTAATAATAATTTCCACGGCATAAAAGTACCGCGATCATATAACGGGATTCCATCCCTTAAAACTGTGAAGAAAACTGGATTAGCATCTTTGACACCGTCCCAAAACTCTGTTAAAATATATGTCTGAATATGCAAATGATTTTTAACCCCTGCTAACTCTCTTGCCTCCATCTCATACTGATAAATAATACTTCTCAACTTCTCCTTTAATTGTAATCTTGGCATTCTCTTAACATCAGTATCATCAATAATGATATAAACATCAACATCACTTGTCTTGCTGGCCTTACCAGTAACAAAACTGCCGGCAAAAAAATAACTTGTTACATATCTCTCAAATTTCTTCAAAACTAAACTCTTATGTATTTCAGCTAACCTTAAACTGCCTAAAAAGCCCTCATCATATAAGGGAAAAGACATCGCAACAGCAGAAGCCATATCATATTTTCCATCTAAACAATAATTCCAAACATCTACTGGTGTCTTAACATGAAGCCAAACATTTTGTCCTATATTTACATCCTGGACCATCTTAATAAGATCTGCCCTAATCTTCCTAATCTGCTTAAATTTTTCTTCAGGTATTAAAACAATCACATTAATGGGTTTCTTCTCCCTCTCTTCTTTAGGAACCCTTTCCTCTTCTTCAAACTTATCAGCTGCCTGTGGGGGTATAATTCCTATAGAAAAGATAAAATTATACTTTTTTCTGGCTTTTTTCTGAAAACCTTCTAACTGTTTTCTTGTTTTCTTTAATTTTTCTCTTTTGTCTTTATCCATACTTGTTTGCTTCAAATCTTTAGGCATGTTTGGGTTATAGTCAAGACTAATATCTTTAATGTTCCCTAAATCATCCTTCTTCTTCCTTCTATTTCCCTTCGCCATCTTAATAATTTGAGAATTTTCTGTTTTATAAATGTTGCCATTAAAAAAACAGTGTGCGGGTTCATAACATATGTCACTGTCCTATACATCATTAAAAAAACAGAAACATTTTTAAGAAGATTATGATTAATTAAATTCCGGGCCCATGGTCTAGTGGCTATGACATCTCGTTTACACCGAGAAGATCGGAGGTTCGATCCCTCCTGGGCCCACATATATAATTTAAAACATACTTTTATTTATAAGAATACTTAAATAGTCACTATTCTAAAGTTAAATATGACTAAAAAGAAGAAAAGAAAAAGCAAGAAAAATAAAAAGAGTAAGAAGACCGAATTAAACTATAAACGGGAAAAAAAAGCTAAAAAGCCTTTTATTGAGAATTCTATTATAAACCTATTTTCTAATGAATCTTTTGTTTTAAAGCCAATGCACAGAAAAGCTGTTTCTACCGGGATTTACTTAAAAATGCCAAAAAATTGTATAGGATTAATTAAAGGCACAAAAAAGCTATCTTTAAAACAAGGTCTAACAATCCTGGCCGGAACTTTAAATAACAAAAAACAAGAAGAAGTTGAAGTTGTTTTAGTTAACTTGGGCAGTGAAAAAGTGAGTATAGAAAAAGGAATGAAAATAGCTAGCCTTTTAATTCAAGAAGTTGAAGAAGTTGGCTTAAAAGAAACAGGGCAGGTCAGTAAAAAAGAGATGAAAGAAGCTGACTTAAAAGATATTAAAAAAGAAATTCTTGAATAATTCATTAATTTTATAAATATCCTATTTCTTTGAAATCTAATAAGGCGCGAGTAGTCCAGTGGTTAAGATACCACGTTGCCAAGTAATTTTTCGAAAAAATTACGAGTAAACCTAGAGAAAAAGATTAAAAGCAAAAACTAATAGGGTAATCTAAAAAAGCAAAAACGTGGTGGCCCGGGTTCAACTCCCGGCTCGCGCATAAAAATAATCAATATGGCAAAATTAAGACAAGCAAGAAAAGGTATTGAAAATCTTTTTAACAAATCAGATATGTATAGCTGTGCTCTCTCAAAAAGAGAACTAGCTTCAAGATTAAAAGAGCACCCTTTATTGAGAAAAGACTACTCTTGGATTGTTGAAGAGCTTGAGTTAGAAATAAGGCAGGGAGTTGTTTCATATGTTTGCCACTTTTTAAAAGATTCAAAAGATAAAGTTATTGAATATTTAAGAAGATAGTAAAAGTTCGGAAAATACTTCTATTTTATCCTCTCTCTTTTTAATTCTATTAACTTTAACTAACACCCTTCTACCTCTCAATTCATTAACTTCTAAATCCTGATTTACAAAGACATGCCCCCTCACACCTTTATCATAACAAAATTCATATACCAAGTCGTAAAAAAGCAATTTAGGAGTTCTGCCCTTCTCTCTACTTACAGATGTGCTTGGAACTATAATTAATTTGCTACCTAATGAATCTTCATAATCAGGAATATCCCTGATTTTTTTGCTATCCAGTCTCTCATAATTTAAACCTTCACAACTAACATGACTTAAAGCCCTGCATACCAGCTCGCCATCTTCTCTTTGGGTAATAATTTCAAATCTATATCTTTTCCCAGGACTTAACTCGTCAAAATCTAAGCAGGGCAGGTCTTGCCAGCCCATAGTAGTTTTAACATAAGAATCTAAACCTACACTTCTAGTTTCTTCAGCATAAAAGGCTCTTCTGTCAAGATGACTATTCCTCCCTAATACACCTGTAAATATGTCTCCTAATTTCATATCTTCAGGAAATTCTTCCATCTTTTGGAACCTATTTACATGCCCATTCCAGCCATTCCAGGAGGCAAACCCCCACCAGCCCCGCCACCCTGAGGCATCTTGCTTCTGCTTTTACCAGTAGAAGCAATAACATCGTCAATCCTTAAAATCATCATAGCAACTTCAGAAGCTGAGTTAATTGCCTGTGTCTTAATTTTTAAGGGCTCTACAACACCAGCTTTTATAGAATCCTGAATCTTATTTTCAAATAAATTCAAACCCTCATTTTTCTGATCCTCATCATGTCTTGACTTTAACTCAGTTAATATATCAATAGGGTCTAAACCAGCATTTTCAGCTAAAGTCTTAGGAACATTTTCCAAAGCGTCAGCAAACTTTTCAACTGCTAACTGTTCTCTCCCGCCTAAAGACTGGCTGTACTTTCTCAGTTCTCTTGCCAATTCAATCTCTATTGCTCCGCCTCCAGGAACAATCTTGCCTTCTTGCAAAGCTGCAGAAACATCTCCTAAACCGTCTTTTATAGCTCTCTCAACCTCATCCATAACATGTTCTGTCCCGCCATGCAATAAAATAGTCAAGGCTTTAGGGTTTTCACATTGTTTAACATAAGTTAATGATTCCTCCCCTTTCTTAATCTCTTCAACTATGCCTGCCTTGCCTAACTGCTTTTCATCAATCTCATTTAAGTTACTTATAATCTTGCCCCCTGTTGCTCTTGCTAATTTTTCCATATCACTTTTAGCTATCCTCCTACAAGCATAAATCCCCTGTTTTGCAAGATAATATTGGGCTACATCATCAATACCTTTCTGACAAAAAACCACATTCACATTAACTTTTTTTAACTTCTCAACCATCTCTTTTAACTGCTTTTCTTCTTCTTGAACAAATGACTGTAATTGTTGCGGGGTGTTTACAGAAATTTTTGTGTCAGTTTCCGGGCTTTTAATTTCTAAAGCTGTATTTAGTAATGATATTCTCGCGTTATCAACTTTAGAAGGCATATCTGAAGAAACTCTTTCTTTATCAAAAACAATCCCTTTAACTAACTCGGTATTCTCAATCCCGTTACCCTTTGCCTTTTCTATCTTAATATCGGTCAAATCTACCTTGCCATTATCAGAAACCTGCTTAACTGCTTTAACTAACAAGTCGGCAAACTTTTCTTTAACTGCTTCTGCACCTTTTCCAGTCATAGCAGTCATTGCTATTTTTTTTAATAAATCTTCATCTTCTGGTTTAACTTCTAAAGCAAGTTTTTGCAATATCTCCTGGCTTTTTTCTGAAGCTAATCTATAACCTTTTGTTATAACAGTTGGGTGTATTTTCTGGTCTAACAGGTTTTCAGCATTTTCTAACAATTTTCCAGCCAACATTACTGCTGTAGTAGTGCCGTCACCAATCTCTTCTTCCTGAGTTTTAGCAATTTCAACCATCATCTTAGCTGCAGGATGTTCTATATCCATCTCATCTAAAATTGTCACCCCGTCATTTGTAACTATTATATCTCCACTAGAATCAACTAACATTTTGTCCATACCTTTAGGCCCTAATGTAGTCTTAACAGTATCTGCAACTATTCTTGCTGCCATAATGTTGTTTCTTTGAGCATCTTTTCCGCTTTCACGACTAGTATCATCATTCAATATAAATATCGGTTGTTTGTCCATCTTCCCGTTAGCCATTATTCTTTTATTTCTTTAATTTAATTTATTTTGTGGTGTTTTTAAATTTTATTGTTCTCTGATCTATATTTCCAAAAACTTCTTGTTCAAATAAATCTCTTAAACTACTTAGCTGGTCTAATTGAGGCCTTTCCCATAAAAATTCTCCTGGATTTTTTAATTGATAGTCAAAAGCTAAAAACATATTTTGTCTCATCTCTTGATCTGTGTCATGCAAACAAGGCCTATCAGCAAGCCAAGCATTATGCCTCTCCGGATGCTTTCTCTGAAGTTCTCTCATATATCCTACTCTCTTAAAAGGCTCGTGAATTGCTGCAGCATAAAAAACAGTTTTTGCTTCTCTTAAAGCTTCTGAAAGTAACGGGTCTTTTCTTCTATACCATCTTTGCTCTCTGCTTACAACTCTCTTGGCTTCATTCTCCATTCTATTCACAATAGCTTCATTCCAGTATTCTGGGGACAATAACATATTATGAGAGGTTGTCTTTTTAGATTCATCAATCATAGGATGTCCCAGCCTTAAATCTTCCATATCAATAAGCTCTAAATCTTCTGTTTCCCATTTTTCCTTGTTTTCCGGACCCACAATATTTTGAGCCCCTGCATCTCCATGAACTAAAGCAATTCTATGATCATCATAAACTCCGGCAATCGTGCCCTCATACAAACTTCTAAACAATAACTCGCAATCAGAACTCTGGGTACAAGCTCTAAAAAATCTTAAACTTTTCTCTATTTCAGGTGTGCTTGCTCTTCTTTGTATTGATTCCAAAACCACCCCTCCCTCAGAAACAACTTCAGGCCAAACTCTTTCTGCATAAGTATGGAATCTAAATAACATATCTCCTGTTACAAGATTGAGCCTTCTTCTCTCATCTAATTCCTTGCCTCTCAATCTTTGCTCCAGCATTTCTTCCCCCTTTCTGGACATTAAAATAATTCTTGGCAATCCTTCTAATCTATAAGGTGTCGGGGTAAGGCCACTTTTTTCAAACAGCTTCATGTCACGAAATTTCAAATTAAACTCATCGTCACTTCTTCCCCCATTAAGATATTCAACATAAAATTTTACCTCTTCTTCAGGAACAGTAGAATTTTCGCCCCCTCTCCTAAATCTATATTGTCCTCCCCAAAACTTAGAAAAATAATTTCCTAATCTTTCTTTTTCTAAAACAAATCCTGTAATATCAATTTCTTCATCAATACCTGTCAACATTCTAATTATTTCTTTATCTCTTTCTGCTAAATAACTCTTAATTCTTGATTCCATCTTCTCTTCATTACTCTTCATTTTAAATTTCGGTAAAAGACATTATTTTTGATATCTGATAAATATTCTTTCTGATTAATTCTAAAGAAATCACAACATTGTGGTCTATCCCTTTTTCTTCTAATCTATCCAAAGTTTCTATTAATTGCTCTGTCTCTTTCTTTATTTTAAATGCTTCTTCTTTATTTTTATTTTTAACAGATTTGATTGTTCTTAAGTAATAATGATTTAGTTTTCCAAGTATCTCACTGATTTCTTCTAAATTGAATTTTTCTGATTTATCTATCCAATTTGCAAAATACTTCAAACCATCTCCTAATGACTCCAAATGAAAACATGTCCACCAATTATTGAAAAGAGTCATACTATCTAAATCTAACAAATTCAAAACTGTAGGGTCGTTAATACCTCTAAAAAATATTCTTGAGCTTAGAAAATAAAACTTATTCAAAGATTTGTCAATCTCCCCAATTTCTTTTAATGTCAAAGACTTCAACTCTCCTTTTTTCAAATCTTCTAAGATTAAGTTAAACATCTCTCTAACATTATTATCTATTTTTGCCAAAAAGTTTGAAAAATTTGCTTCATTTACATCAAAAAAATCTCTGATTATAATCCCTTCTCCATTTTCCTCTATCAACTCAAAACTCAAATAATCTGACAATAAATTCTTAAGATGCTTTTTATCAACAATATCTCCTTTCAACACAATAGGATTATATCCTTGAATATATGCAGAATGCAACTGGCTTTTAAGATAATCTTTGCTTCTATCCTTTAAATCTATCTCAATCTTATTGCTGTCCCTTTTCTTAAATTCAGGACGAACTATTAGCTCGCCATTTGAATTTTCAACTAAAGAAATCTTATCGCCTTTTTTCAAATCGGCTTTCTTAATCCAGTTAATAGGCAGTGAAATTGCAAAGCTGGAATTCCCTAGTCTTATTATTTTTCTCTCATCCATTTTCAGCTGAATCTTTTAATTTAAACTAAATTCTTCTTTTTTAAACCTTATCATTTCCACATGAAATAAAGGTTGACTTAATTTAAAAGTAATATGATAACATAAAATATATATTTTAATATATATATCGGTATATATTTATTTTTTATTTATTTTAATTCCAAATTTTTAATTCGTTATGTTTTGATTAAACTTTTCTCCAGGTTTTTGCTCTTAATCTTTTTTTAAAAAAGATTAAGTATATATAATATATACTGTATTTCCATTATCAATAAAAACATTATTCTCTTATCTTTAAAACAGCGAGGCTTGGCTGGATCCCTCGCTGTATAAATTTGATCCAGTAATGCTGCAAAGCTAAAAAGAGGCTCGAAAAAATTAAATATAGTTAGAATAAACAAAAAATGGAAGTTGGAATAAAGGCATGGGAAATAATGGAAGAAAAATTCCCAATAATTGACTCTTCACTAACCATAGAAAAAGTTATGAAAAAATTAAATAGTAATGAAGCCTGCCTTGTCATAAATAATGGGGTGATGCACTCTATATTAAGCAACGAAGATATTTTAAAAGCTTATTTAAAGAACAACAAAGATAAAAAAACAGCAATTAAAAACATAAAATCAAATCAAAACTTTTTAATAGTAAGTCCAGAAACAGATGTAGGAAAAATTATTGACTTAATGAAAGACTATGAAACTGACTTTGTGATTGTTAAAAGTTTTGACAGAATTGGCTTAATAACAAAAAAAGAAATAACTGAAATTAACCAGGAACTTTTTGATAACTTGTTTAAAAAACTGCAGTCAAAAGTGAAAGCTATTTGAAAAGAAGATATAGAAGATTTAAAATATATATCATAAAACATATTATTTATTAGTTATATTCTATTATATATATTAAATAAGCATAATCACTTAAAACTTTATTCGCCTTGTACTAATATGAAAATAGGTGTAAAAGTAGGCGACATAATGACCCGAGACTTTATATCAGTTGAACCTTCTGCAAGCTTAAAAAAAGCTGCTGAAAAAATGATTAAAAAAAGAGTCGGCAGTCTCGTCTTAAAACAGGACAGCAAGTTAAAGGGCTTAATAACACAAAGAGATATAATCTGGGCTATAACAAAAAAAACAAATGCCGACTTAGCTAATATAAAAGTTAAAGATTTAGCAAAGAAAAAGGTGATAACTATAAGGCCTTCAGCAGATATCTATGAAGCATTGCAAAAAATGAGAAAAACCAAGTACAGATGGCTGCCAGTAACAGTAAAAGGAAAAATCGTCGGCTTTTTAACATTAAAAGACATTCTAAGGGTTGAACCCAGCTTATTTGAAATTGCCCAGTCTGAAGGGATTTTCCAGATAAGAAACAAGAAAAAGAAAAACAAGAAAAGAATAACAAAAGAAGGGTTATGTGAAGAATGCGGTAATTTTGACTTGCTTTACAAAATTGACAACAAGTTTATTTGTGAATCATGTAAAGACCAGCTATAATCCTTAAAATAAAAATTAGGAAAATATTTAAATACACTATTTCTTAACTTATAAAAGAGGCTGAAACAAGATGGCAGAAAAAGACACTATTTATACTGGAAAAGTTCAAGATAAAGCTATTTTTGATTTTTCTGAACTATACTCTTTTTGCTATAAATGGCTTGTTGATGAAAACTATGATGTGACTGAAGGCAAGTATCAGGAAAAAGTCAACCCAAATGGCAAAGAAGTTGAAATTGAGTGGGAAGCATTAAAAGAAATAACTGACTACTTCAGATTTAAGATAAGTGTTAACTGGAGAATTATCGGTTTAAAAGATGTGGAAGTTGAAAAAGACAATGCAAAGATTAAATTGAACAAGGGCAATTTAGAAATTAAAGTTAAAGCTGTTTTAGAAAAAGATTACGAAAGCAGGTGGGAGAAAAACGCATTTTTCAATTTTTTAAGAGGCATTTATGACAAGTATATCATAAAATCAAGAATTGAACATTATGAAGAAAAATTATTTTCAGAAGCTGATGAATTTCTTGCTGAAATCAAATCTTTCTTATCACTAGAAGGAGAACATTAAAAAGAAAAATTTTAAATATGTCAAATATTACCATAAATATGAATTACTGGAAAAAACTAACAATCTTGCTAATCTTCCTACTTATACTTCCTTCAATAGTTTTAGGAAAGGTAGAGATTGAAAAAGAACCCTTAACTGACACAGTAATCCCTTCTATTAACAAGCCAGCTGAATTCAAGCTGACAATAAAAAATCTTGATGAATCCGACACATTTAGAGTTTATGATTTGGCAGGTTATGGCGTAACCTCTAATGGCAATTTTTCAATAAACTCGGGCCAGACTAAAACAATTAACATTGAAGTTTGGCCAGAACAAGCTGTTTTAGAAGAGCCGGGAACTCATAGGTTTGTCTATAAAATTAAAGGGAAAAAAACAGGGCTTACTGAAGACTTGCTAACATTGAAAATCCTGCCCTTAAATCAGGCTCTAGAAATAAATTCTTACAACATAAATTTTGAGGCAAACGAAACAACAGTATATGTAAAAAATCTTGCAGGTTTAAAATTTGATAATATAAAAGCAAGATTTTACTCTTCTTTTTTTGATTTTAACGAAGAATTTTCTCTTAACAAGTACGAAAAAAAAGAATTTGTTGTTAACTTAGACAGGAGCAAGATAAGAAAATTGTCAACAGGCACTTACACGCTAACATCTAACATAGAAACCTTTAACACAGAAGGAACAATAACCAACTCATTCAAGTTTGCTGAAAAAGCTGATGTGTCAACTTCAGAAAAGAAAGAAGGAATTATTATTTCTAAACATTTTGTTGAAAAAGAAAA
Source organism: Candidatus Woesearchaeota archaeon (assembly GCA_964483015.1). Lineage (GTDB taxonomy): Archaea > Nanobdellota > Nanobdellia > Pacearchaeales > GW2011-AR1 > PWGL01. The sequence goes on from CAZAAB010000003.1 coordinate 15,728, forward strand.
TCAGGGAAACCTGCCAATCGTTGTCCAAACAAAAATAAACAAAAATGTTATTTCAAGACTTTTTACAACCTTTAACAATAACCCTTCTATAGTTAAGAGGCAGGGGCTTTCAATTATTTATACTTTTCAGCAAGAAATACAGCCTTCAGAAACATTTAAAGTAGAAGCAACAACAAACTGGCTATGGCCTATTATTTTACTTTTAGCTATAGGTGCAATTGTTTACTTATCAAGAATTTACATACTAAAAAATGTAAATATAAAGAAAAAAGCTACATATGTAAAAACTAAGGGTGGAGAATTTGCATTGAAAATTAGTATTTTAGTTAAGGCGAGAAAATATGTAGAGAATTTGAAAATAGAAGACAAAATACCTTCTATTGTTAAGGTTCACAAGAGGTTTGGTGCTGTAGAGCCAGACAAGATAGATGAAAAAAATAGAAGACTTGAGTGGAACATTGAAAACCTGCAAAAAGAAGAAGAAAGAATTTTCTCTTATGTAATTTACAGCAAAATTTCGCCTGTAGGAAGGTTTGAACTGCCTAAGGCAACAGCAATATATGAAAAAGACGGCAACATAAAAGAAGAAGAATCTAATAAAGTTTATTTTTTAACTGAAAGAAAAAAGAAAGCAAAAAAATAATTACAATTCTTCAATTTCTTCATTATCATAACCCCACCCCGAGTGGCCGAACTGAACTATTAAATCAACTTCCTCAACTTTCGGAATATCGCAGGCTCCAAAACATGTTCCAAGCCAGATGAAAAATTCTTTATTAGTTTTATTCTGCAAATAATTCTTAACTGTCAATGCATAAGGCTTCATACCATCTGGAAATTGAAGAAGAATTTTCCCTGCCTTTTCTTTTTTAATTGTTTTTATAACTTTATCTAACTCTAAATCATAATCTTCTTGCAATTCTTCAATTGTTTTATTTTCTGGCATTTTCCACTATAAACTCTTTGATTAATTTTTTAATTTTCCTTATCCTTTTTTCATACTCTTTATCTGATCTCCCCTTTAAATCTTCTATTTCCCAGTATACAAATTTATCGTTATTCTTTAAGTAGTCTGGAATAGTTTCTGGTTCAGCCATTACTATTATCTTATCATATTTCTTTAACATCTCAGGTTTTAACTGTGTTGTTGTATTTCCTGAAATGTCTATATTTTCCTTTTTCATAAATCTAATTACTGGCTCAACATCGACAATAGTTCTAATCTTCATATTATCTTTAGTTTTAGTACTGCAGAATCTGCCTTAATTCCTGTCATTTTTTCAAATAACGCGGCTGCTATCTGGCTTCTTCCTACATTCCCCCTGCATACAAATAAAATTTTCATCTTCTACTCATCAACCATACTAAAATTCCAACTAACATCAAACCAAACCAGACCCAAAACATTTTTTTTGAAGTAAAAAAGCCAATAGGTATTGGCCCTATAAAACCTCCTACAGCTATATCTACATTCTTATTTTTAAAACCCAATGTTATTCCAGATACAACTATAAAAACAATGCCTACAATAACCAACAACTAGCCAAGCAACATTAATTTTGCCATAGCTTAATTAAGTAGTTAGCTTTTTAAAAAGTTCGGTCAATGTATTAGCCTTTTTGCAAGGCGTTACATATTTCAAAAATGAAAAGCTCTAAATAGATACTTTAAATATCAAAGCTAACTTCTTTTAAAATGGCAGAAAAAATAATCTATATCTTTAACAAATAATGATATTTCTTCTTTAGAAGATGCTGAAAAATATTTAGAAAAACTAGACAGCCATATTGAAGAAAAATTAAGAAAAAACTATTTAAGGCTTCTATTTACTAAACTAAACCTTTCTCCAAAAAAGTTCTTCCCAATACCCTTAACAATCTTTTCTAAATGATTGCAAGAAGGGTTAAGAAAAACAGTCAACTTCTCAGTTTCTAAAGAGCTAACATACCTATGAAAATAATCTAAAAAAGTTTGGAAACTTCCTATTCTCTCTACATTTTCTTTTCCGACCTCTTTAAGGGTATAAGAACTGTCTTGATAATCTATAATTATCATAAAAATATTTAAAAAACAGGTTTTAAAAAACTATTTAATCTTCTTGCTAACTTTCTCAAACATTTTCTGCAATAAATTCTTTCTCCCATGCTTTAGCTTAAACACAGCTATAACACTTGCTAAAATTCCCCCAACTAAGTCAAAAATCAGGTCAAACATAGTATCATTTAAGCTTGGCTGAGAATTTGTTTTAAGAAACTGGTCAGAAGCAAATTCCCCAATTTCCCAAAAAGCACCCATAGCAACAGTAAAAATAATAATAAAAACTATAATTGACTTATCATTTAACTCAACATGGGTATACCAGTCAATAATTAAAACTGAAGTAAAGCCAAGCAAGGCAACAGTAAAAGAACCTATCAAATGGCCAAACTTGTCATAAAAAGGGTAAAATGCCTGATACCAGTTAGTAGTTACGCCAGCAACATGTAAGAATAAAGATAAAAATATAAGAAAAATTAAAGATAAAGGCAGGGTGACTTTCCATCTCCTTTTAATTAATAAAGGCAAGGAAGTAACAAATAAGGCAATAATACCCCATAAAACAGCAGTATAGTCCTTTCTATAAACAGCTATAATAATCAAGATAACAATAAATGCCTGCATCAAATATGAAGCAATAGCATTAGCCTTACCTTCTTTTTTCTCCATATTAAATATTATCTTAACAATATTTAAGTCTTTTTATCAATAGATTTTTAAGCTTAATAAAGTTATTTTAAGTGAAATGAAAAAAGAAAAACAAAACATCAGGCAACCAATAGTTACTATAGCAGGGCATGTAGATCATGGCAAGACATCAATTTTAGACAAGTTTAGGGGAAGTAAAGTAGCTGAAAAAGAAGCTGGCAAAATAACACAAAAAATATCTTTTACCTCATTCCCTTCTAAAAACATCAGAAAGTCCTGCCATTTAATTGATATACATGGAATCGAGCTGGAAATACCTGGTTTCTTATTTGTAGACACTCCGGGGCATCAGGCATTTACCAACTTAAGAAAAAGGGGGGGCTCTTTAGCTGATCTTGCAATACTTGTAATTGATATAAATGAAGGGATAATGCCTCAGACAGCTGAAGTTTTGCAAATCTTAAAAAAGAACAAAACCCCATTTATAATAGCTTTAAACAAAATTGACAGGATTTCTGGATGGCAGAAGAAAGATGAAGATATTAAAAAAAATATGGAAAACCAGGCAAAGCATGTTTATGAAGAATTTCAGCAACAGGTCTATCAACTAATTGCTTCTTTACAAAATCACGGCTTTGACTCTAGCTTGTTCTGGAATATTGAGGACTTTACAAAAAAAATAGCTCTTGTTCCCACATCAGCAGAAACTAAAGAAGGGCTTCCAGAACTATTAATGGTCTTATGCGGATTATCACAAAAATATTTAACAGATCAGTTAAAATTAGGCAAAAAAGCAAGAGGAGTAATATTTGAGATTAAAAAAGAAAAAGCTATGAACTATATTGAAGCTATTTTGCATAATGGCAAGTTAAATAAAAATGATGAAATTGCTATTGCTACTTTTGATAAGCCAGTAGTAAGCAAGATAAGGGTTTTAGAAGAAATACAGCCTTTATCTTCAAAATTCAAGCCATCAAAGCAGGTAAAAGCTGCCACAGGAATCAGATTGCAATTAACTGAAACCCAAGAAATTTTACCAGGAATGCCTTTTCAAACCTTTGAAAATTTAAAGGAAGTTGAAAAAGAACTTAAAAAACAAATCAAGGAAGTGGTAAAAACTGATGATAAGGGTATTACTGTTAAAGCTGATTCATTAGGAAGTTTAGAAGCATTATTAACATTGCTAAAACAAAACAACATTAAAATAGCTAAAGCAGGTATAGGCAAGATAGGGAAATCAGACATAATTGCTGCGAAAACATCAAAAGAAAAAGAACCTACTTATGGGTGTGTTCTTGGATTTAATGTTTCTTTAGATGAAGAAGTCAAATCAGAAAAAAATGTTAAGGTGTTTACTGATAAAATAGTTTATAAGTTAATAGAAAATCTTGAAAAATGGCAAGAGCAAGTAAGAAAAGAAGTAGAAAGAGAAAAGCTAAATAAGCTGGCAAACATATTCAAGCTGAAAATTCTTTCTGAATATGTTTTCAGAGACAGAAATCCCGCCATTTTTGGTGTTGAAGTTAAAGCAGGAACATTAAAGCCAAACTCAAATGTCATTGACGAAAATGACGAAGAAATCGGCAGGATTAAAGCTGTACAAAAAGAAAATGAAAATGTAGATGAAGCAAAAGAAGGAGAAGCTGCTATCTCAATCCCAGGAATTATGTTTTCACGGCAGTTAAAAAACTCTTCTTATCTGTACCCAGATATTTCTGAAAAACAGTATAGGGAATTTAAGAAAAATAAAAACCTTTTAACTAGAGAAGAAAAGGGTGTTTTAAAAGAAATTGCTAATCTGAAACGAGAAGAAAACCCTGTCTGGGGTGTCTAATTATTCAACTCCACCACCAAAAGGAACAACATAATCTCTTGTTTTTTCATTTTCTCCCAATTCAATTATAGATTTTTCTAATGTCTCGACTGCTTCACTGGGGGTCTCATATTGTTATGTCCCCAAGAGGCATTAACAATATTATCTACACACCCTTTTGTAAACATGTCTTTACATCTGCCCCCAGTTAAAACATCTCTTTCATCTGTTTTCTCTCTTTTAAACAAGATAGAATTGCTGTATATAGTATTGGCCAGCTGGCTGCAAGCTAAATGATACCCAATTCCATTTATCTCTCTCATATGACTTGCTAAATTATGACATATTCTTGCTAAAGAATTAAAAACATCTTTTTGTTTTCCTTTTTCTATTTTCATTTCAATTCTGTCATATCTTGTAAGCAAGTTCATTAAAATTGTTTCTGCACTTATATCTACATCCATACTTTAAAACCAGTAAAAAAGTATCTAAATATTTATATCATAAACAACAACTCTAAAATTTCAGGAACATTTAAAAAGTAAAGTATGAAAATAAAAACATGATAAAAATCATTTTAACAACAATCTCTATATTGATGATAGCTGAGGGTTTAATCTTAACCCTGCTTCCAGTAAAAACTAAAAAAGTTGTAAAGCAAATATTTAAAAATAAAGGGCAAGTGATTAAAATAGGCTTGATTGAAATCATTCTAGCCTTACTAATACTATTCATAATCAGTTTATAAAAATGGCATTTAAAATAAACATTTCAGAAAAAGGAAAAACATTTAACTTAGAAGCAGAAGCAGAATTTTTAAAGGGAAAGAAAATTGGAGACAAAGTTCAGGGAAAAGAAATAAAGCCAGAATTAAAAGGTTATGAATTAGAGATAACTGGTTTATCAGATAAAGCAGGGTTCCCAGGCAAGAAGGATGTTGAGGGGCAAGGATTAAAAAAACTGCTTTTAAAAAAAGGCTTTGGTATGAAAACAAGGCAGAGAAAAGAGGGAAAAGGCAAGAAAAGAAGACTTCCTAAAGGGTTTAAACAAAAAAAGACAGTAAGGGGAAACACAATTTCAGAAAACATAAGTCAGGTTAATATGAATGTTAAAAAATCAGGAGAAGAAAAGCTTGATCAAGTATTAAAAAAACAAGAAAAAGAAGTTTCAGAAAAAGAGCAAGAAGAAAAAGACAAGAAAAAAGAAAAGCCAGGAGAAAGTAAAAAGAAAGATGAGAAATCTGAAGCTGAAAATAAAGAGAAAGAACAAAATAAACAGGAAGAAAAATAAAAATGCCAGAACAAAAAGATAAGAAAGAAAGTAAGGCTGAAACAAGTAAAAAAGAAAAGAAAAAAGAAAAGAAAAGAGGTAAAAAACCTCATAAAAATAAACCATCAAGTAAAAAATGGAAAAAATATACAGTTGAAGGCAATAAATTAAAAAGAGAAAAAACATGCCCAAGATGCGGGCCAGCTGTATTTTTAATGAAAGCTGATAATAGATTATATTGCGGAAGATGTCACTATACCGAGTTTATTAGTAAGAAAAAGCAAGAAAAAGCTGTTGAAAAATAATAATCATAAAACCCTAGAAGAGGCAAGTTCAGCAGACAAAAAGACGCCAAACAGCCTCTCCTGGGTAAAAAGAGGTGATAATGATATTAAGTAATAGGGGTTTATAAACTTTTCTATTTGTTACTATTCCTGAATTACACCAATTTATTTTAGGCTGTCAAAATATTAACTATTACAGTTAGATATTTCGCAATAGCCTTTCTCCCCTAATCTTAATAAACAAGATGAGCAAACTTTATAAGCTTTGTTGTAATAAAATATATATTATAAAAATGGGGCAGAAAAAGGGCAATCAAGAAAAAAAAGAAAGATTCGGGCAAGAAGATGTTTACAACCTTATAATAAGTGATGAAGTAAGCTGGAAAAGCATAATATATGATTTGATAAATACTGAACAGCTAGATCCATGGGATCTTGATTTAATCTTGCTAACTAACAAGTATATGGAAAAAATTAAAAAATTGGAACAAGACAGCTTCTTTTTGTCAAGCAAAGTCTTATTAGCAGCTTCACTATTGTTAAGAATAAAATCAGAAATCTTATTAAATGAACACATTAAAAGTATTGATGAAATTTTATTTGGAAAAAAACAAGAAGAAAAAAGTCAGGAAAAAATAGAAATGCCTGAAGATCTTCCTGAACTAACACCAAAAACCCCCCTACCCAGATATAAAAAGGTTTCATTAGAAGATTTAATGTCTAGTTTAAACAGAGCTATGACAACTGAAAAAAGGAGAATAGAAAAAAAGGTAGAACAGAAGAAAATAGAAAAAGAAACTGAGATAGTTCTGCCAAAAAAGAAAATTGATATTAAAGACAGGATAAGAAAAATTTATGCAAGAATCTTAACTAAATTTAAAAAAGAAAAAAATAAAATAAGTTACTCTGAATTGGTTGGAAACAAAAAAGAAGAAAAAATCGCCTGTTTTTTACCCTGCTTACACTTAGAAAACCAGGAAAAACTTTTCCTTGATCAGGAAAAACATTTTTCTGAAATTTATATATGGCTTTACAAACATTATAAAAATCTCCCTAAGCCAAGAGTGAAAAAAGCTATTGAAGAGGCAGAATTAGAAAAAGAAACAGGCTTTGGCAACCCTCTTGCCGATTTTTTTACCAACAATAACCTTTTAAAGTAAAATATATAAACCCTAACAGATTTTTTAATATATGATTTTTGAAAATATCACCTCTGTATTAAACGAAAACTGGCTTAAAATACTCCTCACTTTTGGAGTTGTTTTTATTATATATGTTTTTATCAACACTGCTTTAAAAAAAATTCTGCTTAACAAGTTCAAAACAAAAAAGATGAAGCATAACATAATCATGTTCACTAACTTAATCAGTTACTTATTCATATTTTTTGCAATTCTCTTCTTGGTTTTATCTTTCACAGGTGTAGCAAGCATAGGACTCACTGCCGGCCTGTTGACAGCTGCCTTGGGATGGGCATTGCAAAGACCAATAACCGGTATTGCTGCCTGGATCATGGTTATTATAACTAAACCCTTCCAAATAGGCGATAGAATAATCATAGGAGACGTAAGAGGTGATGTAATGAATATGACCTTAACCCACATCTATTTAGGAGAGTTTGGGGGCACTATTGGCGGGGAAGAAACATCTGGAAGATATGTTATAATTCCAAACGCTTTTTTGTTTGAAAGAAATGTTATAAATTACACTTCTCAAAACGAATATATTCTGGATGAAGTTGCTTTTACTATAACCTATAAAAGTCACCTCGATTTAGCGAAAAGCATTGCAAAAAAAGCTGCTGAAGAATCAACAAAAGAATTTTTAGACAATGTCTTGAAAAAACCGTTTATAAGAACCAATTTCCAATCTTCTGGAGTTGATATAAGAGTAAGATATTATACTGTTGCAGATAAAAGACAAGAGTACCAGTCAAAAATAACAGAAGAAATCTTTAAAAAAGTTAATAAAAACAAGAAAGTTGATTTTGCTTATCCTCATACTCAAGTTATTTTAGATAAAAAATGAAAAAAGTATCAACCTTGATAATATTGGCTATTTTTTTAACTTTCCCAGTTTTATCTCAAAACTTAACACAATCAAATAACAAATCATTAATAAATCAAAAATTAACCAGAGAAGATAATGATATTGCAGCAAAATTTGAAAATAAATCTTTATTGCTCCCAAACCAATTCGGCTACTCATTTAAAAGATTTGGTGAAAACCTAAAACTTTTTTTCACATTTTCATCTGAAAAAAGAGTTCTATATTTACTAACACTATCTGAAAGAAGAGCAGTTGAAATTCATTATTCTATTAAAGAAAATGCTATCCAAAACATTGAAACATTGTCAATAAGCTATAATAATACCTTAAAAAAATTAAATAAAAACATAGAAGATTTAGGAAAAGAGCATAAAACTACAATTTTGATGGAAGAAAAAATAGCTAACATGACATATAAGCATATTTTAATTTTGCAAGAAAACTTGGATAAAGTTCCTAAACAAGCTGAAAAAAGCCTGCAAAAAACTATAGATGCTTCTATAAATAGCCACTTGCAGGCAAGAGAAGCAGTAGCAAAAAAGCAAGGCAAGAATGAAACTGAAATTAAAAAACAAGAGAAAGAGATGAGAAAGAGATTAGAAAAAAAAGAAGACAGCATGTGTATCCAGGTTATTCAGCCAGCTATAAACCGCGAAACAGGACAGTGTAAAGAATTCCCAACACCCTGTGATGTACCTTCCGGGTGGGAAAAAATTGATTCATGTGAAAATATGACTGCTAATAATTAAAATTTATTGATTCTTAATATACTTAACCAGCTTTTCTATTGTTAATAATTCTTCTTTACCAGTTTTCATATCCCTAACCTTAAACTTTCTTTTTTTTATTTCGTCTTTACCAACAAAAATAACCTTCTTGATACCTTTACTATTAGCATACTCTAACCCTTTAGAAACTTTATCATAAAAAATACATGTATTAATATTTTCACTTCTTAACTTTTCTGCCAAATTTATTGCTTCTTCATCCTGCTTTATTGAGATTATTAAAACTTCTTGATTTTCTGAATCAACTTTGGCAAGCTGTGACAGTCTTTCAATACCAAAACTAATCCCTGCAGAGTTTTTCTTATTAACAAGAAAACTGCCTCCTCCAGCTATTGTTTCTTTCATTCCCTTTGTCTTAATCTCAAAAACTGAACCATTATAATAACTTAAACCCCTAGCTAAAGAAGGCTGAAACTTGACTTTAACATTAAAAGCCTGGCAATAATCTTTTAATTCTGCAATTTCAGAATAAGCTTTATATTTTTCAAAATACTCCTCCTTATTTTTGAAAATTTCTAAAATATTTTCACATTTATATTTTTTCAACTCTTTCTTAATCTGTTTTTCCTTTTTCTTGTCTAACTTATCAATAATCCTAATAACCTCTTCTTTCTTTTTTACTTTCTGTTCTTCTAAAATCTCGTTTAACATTTTCCTGTTATTGATATTAATTTCAACTTCTAAATTTAAGTCATTAAAAATTCTTTGAGATAATTTTAATATTTCTGCTTCATTTCTAATATCACTTCCTACAACATCAACATCTGCTTGTTTAAATTGCCTAAACCTGTTGCTTTTTACTGGCTCATCTCTAAAAACAGGCCCAATTTGATATCTTTTATAAGGCAGCTTCTTATTTTTAGCTATCCTTTTCAACTGAAAAGTAAATTCGTATCTTAAGGCTAGTTTTCTCTTTCCCTTATCTCTTAACTTATAAACATCAGAAACTGCTTCATCCTGCTCATTGCCCTGCTTAACAAAACCCTCTTTTTCAATTACTGGGGTTTCTACTGGCTTAAAACCATATAAATTAAAATTTTTTTTCAAAACTTCAATTATCTTTTCTCTTTTCCTGGCTTCTTCACCAGTATAATCTTCAAAACCTTTTACTGTTTTAGCTTTCATTTTTTATTTTTCTTTTCTTAGTTTTTGATTATTCTCTAACTCTCCTGGTTTTTGATTAAACTTTTTTTCAAAAAGTTTAGGGTGGAAGCCGAGAATCGAACTCGGGCCATACGGATTCTGCTTTCTTGTCCAGTTTTTCTTTTTACCTGGGTTTGATTCCTAAAACTTTTTGAAAGTTTTAGTTCCACAACCGTACGTTCTGCCACTAAACTACATCCACCATAATTTAATATAGATAAGTCTAACTTAAAAACATTTTTATTTTCTGAGAAAAAAGCCAAGCTAGAATTTTCCCTAATAATGGGGGCAATTCCTAATTTTAATTCTGGCTTTCATTTTAATAAAAAACAAAAAAGGATTTATAAAATTATTGGCTATACTTCTGCTCCGACAACCTGACTGGCTAACTTGCTCCAATCCTCATTTCTTCTAACAGATGAAGGTTCAACAGGGTCGATATCTTTTAATTCTTTACTGCTGATATCATAATGTTTTAAAACATAACTTTTTCCAAATCTGTATAAATCTCTAC
>CAZAAB010000003.1:26282-29044 GCA_964483015.1 Candidatus Woesearchaeota archaeon
CAATTCTTAGTTTTCTTTTAGCTTCTTCTGAAATAGAAACATCTTCAGAATTGACAAAAAAATCACTCGCCCTTGTATATTTTTCCATTAATAAGCTAAAAGAATACAGGTTTAAAATTCTTTCTACTCTCTTTTCTCTACAACATGCCCGCACTTAGTACATTTCCATTTTTCAAACACATCGTGTTTAAATGAAAATGGTACCAAATATGCATCTTCTTCCTTGCATTCTGGACATGGTGGAAAAATACAGTTTTCTGCCATCTTCTCGCCTCCTTACATTTATTTAATTTATTTACTTGAAAAACAAGAAGGGTTTTAAAAGGTTTTTCATTTAACAATGCTTTCTAATGGAAAAATATCTTCTTCAGAAACAGTTTCGATTCTTCCTGCAACAATAGGAACAACAGGCACTTTTCTCTTATCAGTAAGTTTCATTTTAAGAATAAGACCCCATAATATAAATGTGGGACTTGATCTCTACTTCTGTCATTATGCCGGGCTCTTATAAATCTTATTCTATCTATCTGCATAATTCCTATCCGATGGGTTTGCTGATAATGATGCGGATAATAACCTACTATTTGCCCTCTTCCATATTTTGGCTCGGTCCAATTTCCTACCTCTTCTAATGATTGTGATCTAATTACCATACTTTTTTATAATTTAAACATTTAAAAGATTTTATATATTTAAGAATATAATCAAATAAAATGACAAAACAAAAATTCTACCCTTTATGGCTTGCCCTGATTATGATTTTTTTATTTATTTTACAAATTTCTTTTTCCAGATTTACTGACTCGCTTATCTTAAACTTTCAATCGTGGCCTCAAGTCTGGAGATTTTTAACCTCTATTTTCTTGCATGGCTCTTTATCTCATTTAGTTTATAACTTATTTGCCTTATTATTATTTGGCTTGATATTAGAAAAAATAATTGGAAGTAAAAATTTCTTACTTGTGTTTCTTGTATCAGGAATATTAGCTAACATATTTTCATTTAATTTCTACCCTTCTTCTTTAGGTGCATCAGGAGCCATTTTTGGAGTTATTGGCTGTTTAACAATTTTAAGGCCTTTGATGGGTGTATGGGCTTTTGGTCTTATTTTACCTTTATTTCTCGCTTCAATATTTTGGATTGCCGGTGACCTTCTTGCTTTCATGTATGCTCAAGATAATATAGGTCATCTTGCTCATCTATCCGGAGTCTTTATTGGCTTAATGGCCGGGATTTATTTTAAAATTAATAAAAATAAGAAGAAAATTAGTAAAAAAAATAGCAGTTTATCATTTTCTACTAAAATACCAGAAAGAAAAATTAGAAACTGGGAAAACAAATTTATGAGGTGAAATGCCCCCAACAATACTCCATCCAGAACTCATATGTAGGGATAATTATTTTATGTTTCCTTTCACTTCTGGCATATGTTTTTCTATAAACTCTACAATCTCTTCTTTATAATGGGGATTTAATGATATTCCTGTATAATCTGATTTTTTAAAAACTTTAATCCATAATTTATTTTTTAAATCTTTAACTATTTTCTTTAAATCTGAAAATCTTTTGAAATGCTCTAATCTATCATATTTACCACCCCAATTCCCTTTTTTTCTTGCCAACTTGTATAAAATTCTTGCTTTAATTTTCTCAGACACCATAAACCAACATAGAAACAATATTTTTAAATGTTCCTATTAATGAAACTTTCTTTTAAAGGATAGAAAGATTTATAAAGTATTATTTGTTGCTTATATAAAGTAAATGTCTTGTGTAATCACACAAAATTTAGATAGACAGAAAAAATGAAAAAGAAAGAAAATAAAAGTTTTTTCCTTATGCAGTTTGGAGATACACCTCAATTGAGGGTATTAGATTTTCTTATTGAAAATCATTTTTTTGATTATCCTATAACAGAAATTGCTCGTGGAAGTAATGTTAGTTATAATTCCATTAAAAAATTCTTTGAAGATTTTGTTAATTCTGGAATATTGAAGAAAACTAGAAAGATAGGAAAATCTGATTATTACAAACTTAATATGGAAAATAGTTTTGTTAAAAAACTGGTTAAGCTTGATTGGAGTTTGACTAAAGAGAATATTCAAAAAAAAGAGATTGTTGCTTAAATTTTCTTATATTTGAATTTTAAGTTTTTACTTCTAAGTCTTTTCTCTTCTTTAATTTTTGCCCCAATTTTTCATTCCAGATATACCCTATTTTTCCGTCTTTGTCTATTGCTATCTTGTTTATGTCTATCAAATAAGCCAAGATAACTTTGTAAGTTTGATACATTATTTTTTTAGGCAGTTTCTTCCATAACTTATAAACCTTGTATTCTGCTGAATGTTTCTCTATGAATTTCTCAACCATTAAAACAGTATCAAGTCTCGGATATCTTTCAATTGTTTTTGGAGCTTCTTTCAAGTCTTTCAATTCATTCATTTTCATTAAACAATTAATATATTTATTCGTTGATTAATTAATTGTTTACTTATATCAACTGATATAAGTTTATAAATGTTTCTACTCTACCTATATTTACAAGCTTATAATTTGAATTTTATTAAAAAGAAAAATTAGAAACTGGGAAAACAAATTTATGCCCTAAAAGTGCCCCCAACGGGATTTGAACCCGTGTCCCAGGCTTTCTTCTGAACTTTTTGAAAAAGTTCAATCAAAACCTTTCTGTTTTTTCTCGGTTTTTGCTCCTAATCTTTTTTTGAAAAAGATTAGTTCGAAAGGCCTGTATCCTTGGCCGGACT
>CAZAAB010000004.1:0-24164 GCA_964483015.1 Candidatus Woesearchaeota archaeon
TATTTTTGGAAGATTAGAAAAAAGAAAAAGGGATGGAGAAAAATATTATGTTGAGAAAGCAACAGATGTTAATCTCGCCTTAGATCTTGTTCTAGATGCGCAGAAAGACATTTATAATAAAGCATATCTAATTTCAAATGATGGAGATTTTTCTGGAGCAGTTAATGCTGTTATAAGAAGATTCAAAAAGAAAATTGTGTATGTTGCAATTGGGAATAAAAAATCTCTTTCTTATCATCTTAAAAAAGTCTCTTCAAAAACCACAAAGATTGATAAAAATTTCATTAAAGATATTAAAATTTAGTTTCTATGCTCAATCATAGCAATCTACAAAAACCTTATAAAATAAACAACAGAAAAGCCCCAAAAAATGGCAAAACTGTATTGCTTTCGGCCAGGGCATTAATCTTTTTAGAAAAAAGATTGAGGGTAAAAACAGTTTGTAGTAAGAGAGGAAAAGTTCTTCTAAAAAAATAGTTTTTCAAAAATTCTCACAATCAAAACATATATAAAGTTAGGTGTACCTAACTTTATAATGAAGAAAAGGAAAAAAAGGGTGAGACAAGACTACCTGAGAATTATCCACCAGCTTTATGAAGATAAAGGTGTTAAAAGCATAAAGCTGGCAAAAGAGATGAACATAAGCAAGGCAAGTGTAAGTGAAATGCTAAGAAAGCTAGAAAAAGAAAAACTTGTTAAAATTAAACCTTATTCTAAAATCAAGCTAACAAGTAAAGGCAAAAAAAAGGCAGAAGAACTTTCGCACCAATATTTCTTAATAAAAAAGTTTTTAGAAAAAGTATTTAATCATGGTCACAAAAAAGCAAGAAAAGAAGCTTGTGAATTAGAACACAGCCTAAGTAAGGAATCAGTTAAAACAATAAGCCAAATATTAAACCAAGAAAAGCCAGTTTTAAAACCAACTTACATTGGCTAAGACTGGCCTCTCTTTCTAAAATACCTCTCAATACCCAGAAGAATAGCAGATGCAAGAATTACCACAAGAAAAACATATAAAAAAATACTTTTGCCAGAAAGTAAATTGCTGCCTAAAATATTTTCTTCAGGATTAACACCAGTAATACCGCTCCTATCTTTAACTCTCTCATCTAAAATACCTATTGCCTCGCCAGTTAAGGCCACATTACCTTTGGTTAAGCTAGTCTCTCCATCAGTAACCCTAACATTATAAACACCATCAGGAGCAACTAATCTAAATCTAATTTCTCCCCCCACCCCCAATTCTAAATCTTTACTGCCCAAATTCTCGCCAATAATAATTTGAATTTTTTTACTATACTCAACATTGCCAACATTAGTAACAATTAATTCATCCCCATCAATCCTAAAACTTGCCCTTTCTTCTTCTTTAATATAAGGAAATGCCACATCTTTAACATTATCATAACTTGCGGTAATCTTCCACAAACCAGCCACAGGGTTTTCACCAAAACCAACAGAAATTATCTGGTTTGAATTAACTTCTTTCTCTACTCTAACATTATTTTCTGCATCTTCTACTTCAACCAAAACCCTGCCATCAACTAAATTATTATCAGAATCATAAACATTAACTCTAAAGGTAACATTTTCTCCAGGCACGTAATCTTCTTTAACAAGAGAAATTTCAACCTTGCTCTGACCCAAGACTAATGGCAGTATAAATATTAAAAACATTAAAACTAAAAGCCCTTTTTTTCCAGTCATATCATTAATAAACTAAGGGTATATTTAAAAGTTTCTAATAAACTTTTTGAAAAAAAGTTTAATTAAAAACCTGAAAATTCAAATAAAATACTACTACACTTAGATTAATAAAATATTTAAATACCTTTAAACAAGTTAAAATATGAAAAAAGAGTTTATATTATTATTTGCTATAATCTTATTTGTTAGTTTTTCAACCCTTCTTTTATTTCACTCTGGAAAAATAAATGTTAACATCACCGGCTTTTCTACTTATTTGCAATCAAACCAGTCTGAGTTTGATCAAGGAACTTATGAAAATACTGAATGGAATGGTTCTGCTGTGGTTTTATCTGGCCAGAATTTAACTGGAACATATACAAGCGAGGTATTTAATTGTGGTTCAAGTACAGGGGCTTCATGGAATAATATTTCCTGGAGTGAAGAACATTACAACCAAGAACTTGAAAATAATCAGCAAGTTTCTTTAATGTCGGGAAACACTCTCCTGCTACATATGAACGATGAACCTGTTTCATCTTCCCCAGTTCAAGACAGTAAGGGAAATAACGATGGCTCACCCTCAGGAGACGCTTCAATAATAACAGGAAAATTAAACAATGCAGGAAGTTTTGACGGTAATGGAGATTATATAAATGCCGGAAATGGTGAAAGTTTAGATTTAACTAATACTATAACTGTTTCTGCTTGGATTAATTTAGATGTTAGAAAGCCTGCTCATGGCTATCACCATTCAATTGCAGATAGATGTGGAGATAATCAAAACGGTTACTGGTTCTATGTAGGAAATAATGGAAAATTAGGATTTTTGGCATTTACTTCTGGAGATTATGATGCTGTTGGTTCTTCTGCTGATGTTTCAGTTGGAGAGTGGGTCCACATCACAGCCACTTATAATAGGTCTGCTGAAAAAGAAGTTAAACTTTATATTAATGGAGTATTAGATACAGAGAATACATTAAGCAAACAAGTAGGAAGTTCTAATAATAATTTAATTATGGGAGATAGGGGAAACCTACACTATTTAGATGGCAAATTAGATGAGGTAGCAATCTATAATAAAGTATTAACTTCTTCTGAAATTTCTGATTTATATAATTCAGGAAACGGCTACGAACATTCTGGAACAGAAGAGGGTTTAGTTAGTGTTTGGCAGATGAACGAAAATTCTTGGGTTTCTATTGCAGAAGATGCATCTGGAAATGAAAACGATGGAACAGCAGGAGGCAACCCAACATTTCAACAACAAGGGAAATTAAACCATTCTATTGAATTTGACGGAGATGACTATTTTTACATAGAAAACAATGAAACCTTGCATTCTGATGACGGTACAATATCTGCATGGGTAAAAACAACTAACGACAATTATGAAACTATAATCTCTTTTGGAGATGATAATGACCAAGCTTTATTCTCACTAGCAATTGGAGATGGCTCTACTGGTTTCTTAGAAAATGAATTAATAACAATAATTGCTGACACTGTTAGCGGAACAACAAATAGGGTAGGATATACCACTTCTATCAGGGAAGAATTATTTGACGGGAACTGGCACAATATAATACTAACAGCAGACACCGAATATAAAATCTATATTGATGGAGAGCAAAAAACGCTTACTGTCGGGATTGGAAATAATGACGGATTATTTACTGACATCCACAGCATAGATAACTCAAGAATTGGAAGCAGAAATACTGATGGTTCGGGAGAAGGCAGATTTTTCAATGGCAACATAGACGAAATAGCAATGTGGAACCGCTCATTAAATGAAGAAGAAATTGAAGAAATTTATAAAAAAGGAGCATTAAAACTAAATCTCTCAGTAAGAAGTTGTGACAATAGCCAATGCTTAGGTGAAAATTTTACCGACATTAATGACCATTCCCCCCAAAACCTGTCATTAGATAACAATCAGTATTTCCAGTATAAATTTAATTTTGAAACAGGAAATTCCCAAATCCCCCCTATCTTAAATTCAGTTTCTTTTGACTACACACTATTAAATACCCCTCCTTCTGTCTCAATTCAAAAACCTTCAGAAGGGGCAACTTACGGCTACAATGAGAGTTTAAAATTAAATTTTTCAGCCACAGACAACGACAATAACATTGAATCTTGCTGGTACAATATAGAAGGTCAGAACACAACAATACCCTGTGAAAACACAACTTTTTCAGTTTCTGGTGATGGAAATTATTTATTAACTTTATATGTAAATGACACACAAGGAGAAACAGCAAGCGATAATGTCTCATTTTCAGTACAAATAGGCTCCCCAACAATAATGACAAGTCCTAAAACAAAGACATATTTCAATAAAACCAATATAACTTTATATTACACCCCCTCAGATATAGATTTAGATTCTTGTGAACTATGGATCAATTCTACAGGAATATTTAAGAAAAATCAAACCCAGTTAAATCCAATAAACAATCAGCAGAACAACTTCACGTTAAACCTAACTGAAGATACTTATAAATGGAACATTAAATGCAATGATAGCCAGGGTAATGAAGCATTTAATGGCAATAAAACATTTACAATAGACACCTCTCCCCCCCTACTCACATTACAAGAACCCCAAGGAACTAAAGATTCAAGAACTGTTGAAGCAAAATGGGCAGTAGAAGATAGAAATATCAACATATGTCACTACAATGTTTATAGAGGTTCAAACATAGAAATTGCAAACACAACAGTAAATTGTTCATTAAACTCAACAACTTTCTCATTAACATTAGATGCAGATTTTACATTCAACTTTTACAGTCAAGACCTTTCTTCAAACCTAAATCATTCATCACTAAACTTCACAATAGATACTTCTGAAGAAAGCTCAACAACAAGTAGTGGGGGCAGTAGCAGTGGCGGGGGAGGGGGTGGTGGCTTTTTCATTAGTAAAAATATTTTAAAATTTTCCAACTTGAACAACATAATAGCAAACCCGGGAGAAACTAAAAAAATGGCAGTAACAGTAGAAAATGCTGTCTTTTCTTTTTTAAACAACTGTAAATTAAAAAGTATAGGTAGTTATTCTTCATGGATAACTTCTAGGGGAATAACAGGGCTAAGCAAGGGAGAAAAACAAGATTTTGAATTTACCTTAAATATTCCAGAAAATGCTAAACCAGGGAAATACCATATAAATCTGCTTGTCAACTGTGATGAAACAAACCAGTCAACAAACTTTACAGCAGAAATACTTGATAAAAAACTAGACTTAAAGCTGGAAAAAGTTGAAAGAAAAAAAGACTTTATAGACATAAATTTCTCTCTGACTGAACTTGCAGGCAAAAATCAAGAAATAACAATAGAAATCCTGCTTTTAAATAAAGACGAAAGAATAAACAAGACAACAAAACAAATAACATTGAATGCAAAAACAAAAAAGTACTTGACAGAGAAAGTAAAAATTCCGCCTGAGCTAAAAGGCAACTTTGAACTGCTTTTAAATGCCAAGTCAGAAATTTCTTCTGTATTTGTACAAGAAGAAGTCATCTTAGGACAAACTTCTCCCTTAGGGGGTTTAGCTATATTCTTAAATGAACCTAGAACAGGTATATTATTCAGCATTTTCTTGATTATCTTATTCATAGTACTTGCAATACTAATAATCAGGAAAATGCTTTCAAATAAAAAAGCAAACATTTAATTTTGCAAAGCATTTAAAAAGCCAAATAAATTTCTTTACACACAATGAAAAGAAGCAGTAGAAAATGGAAAAAGAAGAGAGATGGCGGCCAGGAAAGGTGGAGCAGTAAGAAGAAAAAGATGAAAAAAGCTAAAAAAAGAAGGCGGCTTCATAGAAAGAGAAGCAAGTAGTTATTTAGAATTCTAGAACAACAATCTTTATAAAAACAATCAAACTTTAGATAACATGACAGATAGAAATTTAAAAGACAGCAAGATATGGACTGAAAAATACAGGCCTAAAAAATTTGAAGAAATGGTGGGGCAGGAAGAAACAGTAAAAAGAATTAAAAATTTAACTGATTCAATGAACATCCCTCATCTCTTATTTGCCGGTCCAGCTGGGACAGGCAAATCTACATTGGCATTAATAACAGTTAGAGAATTATTTGGTGAGAGCTGGAGAGACAACTATCTTGAATTAAATGCAAGCGATGAAAGAGGGATAGATGTAATAAGAGAAAAAGTCAAAGACTTTGCAAGAACAAAATCATTTGACCAGGCATTTAAAGTAATCTTCCTTGACGAAGCAGACTCACTAACTAAAGATGCACAACAGGCATTAAGAAGAACAATGGAAACATTCTCTTCAACATGCAGATTTATTCTTTCTTGTAATTACAGCAGTAAAATAATTGACCCAATACAATCAAGATGTGCGATATTTCGTTTCCAGCTACTTGAAAAAAAAGCTATAAAAAAAGTTGTTGATAAAATAGAAAAGGGCGAAAATCTTGAGATAAAAGAAAACTCTATTGACCAGCTTTATGAAGCAAGTGAAGGTGATTGTAGAAGAGCCATAAACTTACTTCAAACAACTTCTGGAATTTCCCCAAAAATAACCCCTGACTTAATTGAAACTGTGATTTCTAAAGCAAAACCTTCAGATGTTAAGGTAGTTTTAGAATATGCCTTATCAGGAGATTTTGAAAACGCAAAAGATAAACTTATTGATATCATGTTAAAAGAATCAATAGCCGGACAAGACATGATTAAGGCTATACAAAAAGAAATCTGGAACTTAAAAATAGATGATGAATTAAAAGTAAAGCTGACAGAAAAGACCGGTGAAGCTGAATTCAGATTAATAGAAGGAAGTGATGAACATATTCAGTTAGAAGCCCTGCTTGCCAGCTTTGTCTTAGCTGGAAAAGGCAAGATGTAAAAAAAATGAAGATATTATGAAAGAAAGTAAAAAAACAAGTCAATTAATATCTCTTATTAAACACCTTAAAATTAAATTTAATCAAATAAAAAATGTCTTTAGTTGATAAATACAGGCCAAAATGTTTTGAAGAAATAAAAGGCCAGGAAAAAGTAGTTTCTCAAGTTAAAAATTTTGTTGAAAATTTCCCAAGGAAAAAAGCCTTGCTTTTACACGGGCCGGCTGGAACAGGCAAAACTTCTATTGCATATGCACTTGCTTCAGAACTAAACTCTGAAATAATAGAATTAAATGCTTCTGATTTAAGAGACAAAGAAAGCATTAAAAAAATACTTACATCTTCTTCTCAACAACAATCCTTATTTAATATAGGTAATAAAAATAAAATAAACAAAATTCTTCTTGTAGATGAAATTGAAGGTATCACAAGAAAAGACTATGGAGGAGTAACTGAACTAATGAGACTAATCAAAAAAACAAACTACCCAATAATCTTAACAGCCAATGACCCCTGGGATAAAAAATTCAGCAAACTTAGAAGAAAGGTAAAAATCGTTAACATAAAACCATTAAATTATCAAAAAGTTTTTTCTTTATTGAAAAAAATAGCCGAAAAAGAAGAAATTAATACTGGAGAAAATTTATTGAAAAGTCTTGCTATTAAATCAAAAGGAGACGTCAGGGCTGCATTAAACGACTTACAAACAGCAAACAAAGAAACAACTCATGAAGAAATACATGAAAGAGATAGGGAAGAAGAAATCTTCAATGTCTTAAAACAAGTATTTCAACAAAAACCAAACAAGTCAACATTATGGCTTTATGACAAGGTAAACATGCCCTTAGATAAAATATTTCTATGGGTAGAAGAGAACATTCCTAAGGCATATCAGGGAGAAGAACTTTATAAGGCATTTCAATATTTAAGCAAGGCAGATGTTTTTAGAGGCAGAATATACAGACAACAGCACTGGAGATTTCTAGTATATGAAAACTTCTTGTTATCAGCAGGTATCTCTTCATCAAAAAAAGAGCCAAAACTCGGATTTATAAGATACAAAAAGCCGGGAAGGATCTTAAAAATCTGGTTATCTAACAGAAAACAGAAATATAAAAAATCTATAAGCAGGAAATATGCAAAACACTGCCATATTTCTTCAAAAAGAGCTATGAAAGAGTTTGGGATTATTAAAGAATTGTTAAAAAACTCAAAAGCAAAAGACGAATTAGATTTAGACAAAAATGAAAGAGGATTTTTAGAAAAAATCAATTAATCTTCTTCACTGCCTTTTTCTTTATCATCTTCTCCCCCGCCCCCTTCACCATCAACAATTTCCAATTTTCCAAACTTGCCGGCTGTCAACTGCTTTTCTCCCTGAAACTCATTAACATAGCCTTTTGTTATCTTCACCTTATCACCAACATTAACCTTATCAACATCATTATTCCATAAAGTTAATTTTATGCTTCCAGAATCATCTTTAACCACCGCATTACTAACTCTCATCTCTCTACCATACTTGTTAAAAGTTCTTTCCTCGCCCTTTTCCTCAACCTCAACTTCTATATCAACATCCTGCTGTCTTGGTTTTAAATCATTGATTTTCATTTTTTATCCTCCTTTAGGAATTTAATTAACTAGCAAGCACCTGTTGCTGCACCTGCAGATGATTCAGATAAAGGGCTTATTCCAGGAGAAGGTGTTTCAGTAGAAAGTTCTTGAGAACACTCTTCTGGTTTTGATTCTTCTGTAAACCCAGAACACACCACTTGTTTAATTGCTTCAGGAGACCTGCCACCCGAAACCTTAACATTATTAATTATTGGGGTAGGAGAACCACTAACACTTTTTGAACCAGCATAACTTACTGACTCGCTATACAACTGATCTCCTTTTCTTTCAACACAATTTTCTATTGTTTCTTCATTCATTCCAGCCTTATTAAAAGCACTTTCTATAACCTGATCCATACACTCGCCAAAGTATTCTGCACTGCCTGCATTAGGGCTGTCAATTTGCTCATTTGTTTGTAAATTTATTCCATGATAAACATTATAACATTCCTGCCCCTCTTCACTATAAACAATCTCCCTTACATAATCAAAAAATTTCTCTTTACCATATTCTTCTAAAATACAAAGCCTTGTATTAGTTTCTGGTTCTTCTTCTTGCATATGTGTAATCCCCATATGCATAATATTTATATCTGCCTTGTCTTTTAACAAATCATAAACAGGAATTAAACCTTTCATATACTGTAATCCATAAGGACAGTACGGAGAAACAAAAGCTTCAAAAACAGGCATTTCAACCTTAGTAATTTCTTCTTGCTGTTGAGTTTGTTGTGTTGCCTGATCTGTTATTGGCTGCAACTGAGAAATAAAATTATTTCCATCTTTAGTCATATACAAGGGTATAGCATCTCCCTGATAATCTACTGTAACTCTATACAATCCGGATTCTTCTTCTACAGAACTCAAGATAACCTCGCCACTAGGAACCTGGCCATTTAAATAAGAAACCAGTTTTTCTCCCGCCTCACCCTTACCAATAACATTGCCAGTTATCCCGTTATTAAAAACTAAAAATAATAAGGCTAAACAAATTACTCCTAAAATCACTGTAGAAACAATCCAAAGATTATTTCTTAATCTAGAAGTCAAATCCTGTTTTTCTACAATCTTTTCTTCAGCCATAACTCTCTCTATAAGACCTCATTTAAAAAGGTTTTGGTAATTTTTCATTAAATTTATAAGTTCTTTATTCTTGTCCTGTTAAAGGAGGAAAATTATTTTTGCTATGCCATATGACATAATTGTTGGGAGAGATGAAGCTGACAAAAAAAGATTTGGGAAAAAGGGCCTAATTTACATTGGCAAGGGTTATGTTAAAATGGGCAGGTATACTTCTTTATCAAACCCAATTTATATGGATGTGGCAAGAAGTCATGTAGTTCTTGTTTCTGGAAAACGTGGAAGTGGAAAATCCTACAGCCTGGGCGTAATAGCAGAAGAACTTGCCTCATTACCCTCAGAAGAAGGAAAAAACATTGCCGGCATTATTTTTGATACAATGGGCATCTTCTGGACAATGAAGTATGAAAATGAAAAAGAAGCTGAGCTATTAGAAGAGTGGGACTTAAAACCAAAAAAAACACCTGTTAAAATCTTTATACCTTTTGGCCACTCTAAAGAGTATGAAAAAAGAGGCATTCCAGTAGACAATCAATTCTCCTTAAACCCTGCTGAGCTTGAAGCTGGCGACTGGATACTAACATTTGGATTAAAAATTACAAACCCTTCTTCTATCCTAATTCAAAGAACAATAACCAAGTTAAAAGAAAAAGAAAAAAGTTTTGGTATAGAAAAAATTATTAGTGAGATTAAAAAAGATAAAATAGCTGAAAAACAGGCAAAAAATTCTTGCATATCCTTATTTGAAGCTGCTTTATCCTGGAGGGTTTTTTCTGAAAAAGGAACAAAAATACATGAACTTGTTGAAGGGGGGAAAACATCTATTCTGGACTTATCAATGTACTCATCTATCAGCAGTTTTAATGTTCGTGCCTTAATAATAAGCTTAATTTCAAGAAAACTATTTCAGCAAAGACTTTTGTCAAGAAAAACTGAAGAAATTCAGGCAGTTGAACACGGAATTGACTATCTTTCTTTTAAAAAGAAAAGAGAAATGCCTATGGTCTGGCTTTTTATAGATGAGGCGCATGAATTTCTACCTGAAAAAGGAAAAACCCCTGCTACTGATGCCCTGACACAAATATTAAGAGAAGGAAGACAACCCGGGCTTTCTATAGTTATGGCAACACAACAGCCAGGTTCTTTAGCAAAAGATGCCATAACACAATCAGACATTGTCTTAAGCCATAGAGTTACAGCTAAACCAGATATTGAATCACTAAACAACATAATGCAATCTTACTTAATAAAAAACATAAAAGAATTTATGAATGACCTGCCAGATTTAAAGGGTTCTGGCATTCTCTTAGATGACAACAGTGAGAGAATTTACTCAATGAGAATAAGGCCAAAATTCACCTGGCACGGTGGTGAAGCTCCCACTTCTATTAAAATTGAAAAGAGAATATAAACATTTAAAAATACTAATTCTATTGAAAAATATGTTAGACATGATTGAATTTAGAGAATCAAATATCTTACTAGAAGATAAAGATTCGCTTGGATTTAGTAGAGAAGAACATGCAAAAACTTTGGATTATGAAAAAGAGAGAATAAGAACAGCTTCTGACCCCGCAAACCTATCCACTTTTCCTGAACACAGAACTTCTTCAGTTTCTAGTGAAGCAGAAATTCAGGCAAGATGGTATGATAGAATGAGAGAGAAAGGGTTCAACCCTGATAACTCTTATCCTCTTTTTTAAACAATCTTAAAAATAATTCTATATCTGAATTTATACGGGGCAATATTTCCTGCCGTATCTTCCTCTAAAAATCTAATTTTCGTCCGGGTTTTGCCCTTAATCTTTTTTGAAAAGATTGATGCCTCATTCTTAATTTTCTCTTTAATATTTTCAATATTCTTCCCAAATCCGTAATAAATTATTCTCGTATTTTTTCTTGAAACTGAAAAGGCCTGTTGCAAAAATGTATTTTTTAATCTCGGTCTTGGCATCACAATAACATCAAACTTTTCTTTCAACTTTGGCAAAACTTTTTTCACATCCCCCTGAATATGTTTCACATTAACCCTATTTAATTTAATATTCTCTTTAGCATATTTTGAACATTTTCTTCCTAATTCTACTGAATAAACTTTTTTTGGTTTAGCATATTTTGCTATAATTATTGGATATGGGGCAACACCAGAAAACATAACTAAAACTTTTTTCTTTTTTTTTCTCATTTTATTAATTTTTCTTGCTATTTCCAACCTTTCATTGCTCAATCTTGGCGAGAAGTAGCAATCTTCAATATCAACCTTAAACTTGCATCCAGACTCAACATGTATAGTTTCAGTAGTTTTCTTGCCAGCCAAATGCCTAGTATTTAATGTTCTTAACCTGCCTTTAATCTTTTCTTTTTTTTCTACTACTGTTTTAATGTTTTTTCTTTCATTTAACAACTTCTTTGCTATCTTCTTTTTTTCTTTTAATTTTGCATCTTCAAATTTTAAAATAGCTATACTCCCTACAACATCATAACTATTTGGAACCTTGATTTTTGCCATAATAATAAAGAAAAAGGCAATTTAAAAAGATTTATAATCTTAGGATTAAGAAGAAACTACAAAAACATATACATAAAGAAATAATGATGCTTGGTAAATAATATAGCAACAGAACTAATCTATTGGGATATTATCACTATAATGATAATAGAAAGATTTATAAACTTTTATCGGTATAATAACAATACAATGAGATTGGAATTATTAAATCCTCATGTAATCAAGATTTTAATAACTGCAAGAAAGGAAGATGCCATATCAGCTATAGCTAAAAGAATAAGCTTGTCTTATGGATGGACTCAAAAATGGGTTGGAGAATTAATTCGAGAAGGAATTTTCAAGAAAAAATGGAAAGGTATAATATTGCAAGAAGAAAATAAGGCCTATAAGAAAATTTTAGAATTCGTAAGAAGAAATTTGAATAGTATAGATTTCTATTATTCTGTCTTAAATTTATTCGGAATTGAATATTGCTTTACCAAAACCGACGCCGTATTTATCTGGACTAAGGGAGGATACAACATAGCCAGGTATAAAGATTATTATCCTATTTTTATCAAAATTAAGAATAAAGACTATCCAATTTTTCAAAATTGTTGTAAAAAATTGGGTTTAAATATAAGCACTGGAAAGGTATTTTACTCTCCTGAAAAAGTACAAGATTTTAAATGTGGAACAGTAAATAGCTGGCCAGTTGAACCCTTAGATAAAACAATAAAATTTATGAAGAAAAATATCTATAACTTCCAGCCTGCTTTAGAGATGATTAAAGAAGAATACGGAAAAGATATTAAAACTAAATATAAAGAATTCAGCTAATGAAAGAACTGATAAAAAGAGAAAACGAAGTATTTAGAATCTTACATAAACTTAAACAGGCAGAACTAGAATTTATAATAGTGGGCGGCTACGCAGTTTCAGCTTTCAAACATAGATTTTCAGTAGACGTTGATTTGGTTATAAGTTCAGAAAATTTAGAAAATTTTAAAGAAATATTAAAAAAAGATTTTATAAAAAGTAAAGGGAAAGAATTGAAAAATGTTCATTGTTCGAAATTTATGAGATATGAAAAAGAAGAACCAAAAATAAGTATAGACTTATTAATTGGTGGGGTCTCTTCAAGAATAACTAATGGTTTTTTTAGTTATGAACTGATTAAAAATAACAGCCAAATTAAAAAGATTGTAGGCATAGAAAAAGAAATTGAGGCAAGAGTTCCGATAAAGGAATTGTTAATTGCTACAAAAATTCATTCTGGCCGATTAACAGATTTTAGAGATATCGCAGCTTTAGCTAAAGACACAAATTTAAAAACTATTCAAAAGTTCATATCTCAAGGAAATTTAAATAAAGTTAGGAAAAACCTTAAACAATTAAACAAGGCGGTAAAAGATAAAAATTTCGCTAACTCCTTTAAAGGTGTATTTCTAGAGAAAAAATTTGACATTGATTTAGCCAAAACAAAAAAGATAAGTGAATTAACCATAAAAAAAATTTAAAAAGATTTATAAATATTAAAAGCAAGTATAATAGAAAAGAGGAAAATGAAAATCAAAAAATTGTTGGGTTTTGCAATGATGATTTTAGGCCTTGCCTCAGTAGTCATTAAACTTGTGTTCTCAAATCTTATTGAAAATACTTTCCTTGCTAACATTGAAACTATGTGGTTTATTATAGCTGGATTATTTTTAATTGCTCTCGGCTTTTTAGTTTCAAAGAAAAAAGCCCCTAAAACTAAAGGCCAATCAAGTGAAGAAGTTCCTATATATCAGGGAGATAAGATAATAGGTTACAGAAAAAAATAAAACTAAATAAATTAAGAGAAATGAACTCTAAAATTAAAACAATTTTAATTTTAACAATCTTACTAATTCCATTAACTCTTGCTTATAACGGGTACTACTACCTCACACCTTCTCAATTACTACAAAATCAGTGGGTAGTTTTCTCATTAATTTTCTTAATAACATTTGCTATTATCTTTTATGCTTTAGGTAAGGCTATGAAAGAAAATACAGGTGCTGCTGTAGTTGTTTCAGCAGGCCTTGCATTATTCATATCTTTTGCCTTATCACAAAGAACAAGATTTTACGGCTACTTAGGACAGGAAATCGGCTCTTACGCATTAATTGTAGGTTTACTAATTTTGGCCATATTTTTAATAAAACTTATTTCAGGTATTGCAAGAGGTGCTGGTCTATTCATAGCTTTAGGGGCATTATGGTTTTTTGTAAACAGTATTGATCCTTATGATATTTTCCCGTATAAATTCTTAACCTCAGATTTTTACCCTGTCTGGCAATTTATAGTAAGCCAAACTTTCCTTATCTTGTTAGTCATTATTTTCATAATTTTAATTGCTATCTCATTTAAAAATGACAAGGTTAAAGATTTTATGTGGCCTAAATGGGAAGGCAGGTTCATCGAACATGTATTGTTACCTAAGAGGTTGGTAAAACCTCAAAAAATTTAGTTTGCCATTTTAATCAACTCCAGCCATTTATTTTCTGATTTGAGTTTTAGGTTTGGAATAGCCAATTCATAAGGACAGCAGTTTAGACTTTGGTGTTTTCTTATGAAATTATAAAATATCTCATAACCTTTCATAATTGCCTGTGCTGATTCAATGCTTCCGTGAAATCCTCTAAAAGTCTTAGTCCTTTCTCTTATTGAGTTGTGTAATCTCTCAATAAATAAATTAAATCCCTCGCCTTTTGAAGCAGTAACTTTATTATGAATTATTTTGTATCTGCCTTGTTTGTTATCATAGCCAAAAGTTTTCTTTACAACTTTTTCGTAGGCAGTATATCCATCTGTTGTGATTGTTGTTACATAACCTTCTGTTTTATATTTAACCTTCGCCAAAACCTCTCTTAACTCTGTTTGACCTCTTGACTTAAAGTATTTTGAAGAAACCATAAAACGAGTTTGAACATCAACAGAATCAATAAACCAATCTTTAGAAACTCCTTTTTTCTTGTGTTCTTCTCGTCTGTGATATTCCATTTCATCTACTTGTATCTCTTTTCCTGTATTTGCTTTGAGGGTATCTGTAAAGTTAGAAATCATATCTGCATATTTTATAACCCATTTATAGACAGATTTGTGTGAGGAATTGTGGGGATAAAATGCCTTAAAATGTTCTTGCACTTTTCTTGTTGAAACTCCTCTATAAAATAAATCCATAGCACAAGTAATCTTTTTTGGATGATTTCTCATTCTAAAAAATCCATCATCAATCGTAAAAGTTTTGTCACAATCTTTACATTTGTATCTTTGAATTAAACCTCTATTTTGTGTCTTTCTCTTTGTCCATTTAATCACATTTTTACTTCCACAATTAGGGCAAATGTTTTTAACTTTCTCTTTCTTATTTTTATTGTTATTCATTTTATCGTGGGTAACAAAAGAAGGGTGTTCACGCACCCTTCACTTTCTTTTGTTTATTTACTTACTTATAGGTATATATTATAGGTATATAGAGTTTATAAACTTTATGGTAGTGTATTAGTATAGTAAAGTATTTAAAGGATATATCATACTAAACCTTATGGCAAAAAAAGAAATTAAAGTTTATGAGTGCCAATGTGAGAGGTGTGAGCATAAGTGGATAACAAGAAGTGAGGAGCTTCCTATTGTCTGCCCTAATTGTAAGTCGCCTTATTGGAATAAACCTCGTAATACTGAAAATAAAAAATAGGTATAACAAAATGGAATTTAGATTATCGCCTTCGGCACTAAACTTAATGAAAGAATGTCCAAGATGTTTTTGGTTAGCACAGCATAAAGTATGGAAAAGACCTACTGGTATTTTTCCCTCATTGCCTTCTGGAATGGATAAAATATTAAAAATCCATTTTGATAAATTTAGAGATAAAGGACAACTTCCTCCAGAATTATGTGAAAATGGAGAATGTCAAAATCTCAAATTATTTGATGATAAAGATAAACTTAAAATCTGGCAATCTAATTTTAAGGGAATAAGTTGGACAGATAAAAAGGGAAATGAACTGCACGGAGCAGTAGATAACATTTTAGTTAAAGGAAAAAAGTTAATTGTTTTAGATTATAAAACTCGTGGATATGCTCTAAAAGAAGATACAGCAGAACATTATAGACAACAGCAAAATATCTATAACTTTCTATTAAGGAAAAATGGATATAAGACAGAAGATTATTTCTTCTTATTGTTTTATGTTCCTAAAGAAGTTATGGCAACAGGAGAAGTAATTTTTGATACCTCTTTAGTTAAAATGAAAGTTGATGTTGAAAGTGCTGAAAAAGTTTGGAAAAAAGCATTAAAGTTATTAAATTCAAATTGTCCTACTAAATCGTGTGAGTGGTGTGAGGGAAAATGAAAGAGGGAAATTATCTTATTTTTATAACTTCGCAAGAAAATTTACCAATAATAAATAACAAAGGGGTTATAGGTTTTAAAAAAAGGTTTCTTAAGTCTTTAAAGAAACTGTCTATGGGGGATAAAGTTATCCTTTATATTAAAGGGAAAAAAATAAGAGGATTATTTGAGATTAATTCAGAAGTTGTTGAAGATAATAAAGATTTGTTTGAGGGAGATTTATACCCCTTAAGATTAAAATTAAAAAAAGTTGGGACAATAAAACAAAAAGAATTCATAAACCAATTAATTCCAAGATTGGATTTTATTACTAACAAAAAACACTGGATGGGTAACTTTCAGGGGAAGTCTTTTATTAATATATCAAAAAAAGACTTTAAATTATTGGGGGATTATCTAAATGAAAAGTAAAAAGGTTGTTTTGGGACAATATTATACTTCTGATGAAGTAGCAAATTTTATGGTTAATCTTACAACTAAGTCCAAAGATTCAGCAGTTTTGGAGTCGGGTTTTGGAGAAGGGGCTTTTATTAATTCTTTATTAAATGAAGGTTTTGAAAATATTAAAGGTTATGATATAGATGAAGAAAATTGTAAAACTGTAAAAAAGAAATTTGGAGATAAAGTTAAAATTGAATGTAGTGATTATATTAAAACACCACGAGAAGAAAAATTTGATTTAATTATTGGAAATCCTCCTTATCTTTTGAGAATATTTTTGCATCCTCTCCATTTCCTAAAATTATAAATTCGTCAAAATTTCCGTTATCCACCATAACAGAATATAAGATTTTAACAATCTCTTTAATTAGTAATTTTTGATTAAAAGAATTGTTTTTAAAAATACACTTAACAGAACCTTCGTGTTCTTTATTATCAAGACAACTTAACCATTTAGCAATAAATTCTTTTTGTCTTGAAATGGATAATTTTGATAACTCTTTCTTCCAATGTTCAATATGTTGTACTTTTTCAAGCTCAACAGCATTTATTTCTTTCTTTTTTACTTTAGACTTATTTGGAGATAATCCAAATTCTTCGCATATCTTTAGTGTTTTTTCTCTAAATTCTTTCCCTCTTACTCTACCTTGCACCCTAACTTGTTCTCCTTTTAGTTCCATAATTTTATCTCCAATTTGTAAATCTCCTTTTGTGGGTTTTTTAATCTTCCTTGATAAAAATAAAAACATCAACTCCCCTTCTCCTGAAGCAGAATTAGGAGTTCCCAAACCCACACTTCTCTGTCTAAATAATGCTTTAGCAAACTCTTTCCATTTGGGATTAATGTAATCTTTGAATAAATTCCCTCCTTTCTTAAAAAAATCTAAATTCACAATTTTATCTTTTTTAACATCATCAATACATTCTTTAACATCTGTTAATGTCATATCGGTTCTAACTATTGAAGCTATTAGATTGTCCAAAATTGCCTCCTTTTTCTTTTGGAGGGCATTTTGCTTCAAAATGTCCATTTTATAACAATGGTCTAATAAAGTAATTTCTAATTCCTTTCCATTATCTTCCATAAAAATAGAATAATTTACAAACTTAAAAAGCTATCTACCAACCGTTAAGGTAACAATGCACATCGAACATGTAACTAAATACCCGAGATAACTATAAACAAAATATTTATAAACATATAAATTATAAAATGGTAATGAAAAAAGAGAATATGCAGAAAATATTTGCCTTAATGATTATTTCTGTATTTATGTTTTCTATTTTGCCAGGAGTTGTTAAAGCTCAAGAAGAAACTCCTACTGGTGGACCAGAAATAGATGTAGGAAAAAATCAATTAACAGAATGGTGGGGAGGTGTAAAAGGATATTTTGAAAAACCAGGTAGTTCTGGGACTACTGTAAAAGTTTTATTCTGGATATTGGTAACTCTTCTTTTAATTATGTTTTCTATGTTTGTGATAAAAAAAGCGAGGTATCTTGCTTTAATAATACCAGTGTCTGCTCTTATTTCTTACTTATTAATTGCTTATCTTACTCCCGAAGAAATATGGGGTTTGCTTCAAAGTTATAGTGCACTAGGTCTAGCTCTAATTACCTTAATTCCCTTAGCAATATTAGTAGGAATGACTTATTCTGCAGCTGTAACAGCTAGCGGACTTTTAAGGGTTATACAATTTCTGGGGTGGATAAGTTATCTATTCTTTCTTATTTATAGGTTTGTTTTCAGACTTATAGAAGGAAAATTGCATGTGACTCTAGGAATCGCGTTACTTATAGCTGTTATAGCAATAATTTTTAATGGTGTGATTTATGGCAAAATTAGGAATCAAATAGTCGAAAGTAGGGGGAAAGAATCTGGACGAACAATGAGGGAGGCTGCTTCAGCTGCCACACATCTTGCGGAATTTGAAGAAGAAACTGCTGAAGGGGGATCCTAAGAATAACATTAAATCTTAAAAACAATTTTTATTTCTATAATGAAAACAGGCATATTAATCAGCTTATTGTTAATTCTTAACCAACCCCACCACCCACCCACCAAAAGCTTTATAAACTTAAGTTAACATATATAAACTATGGTTAATGTAACTAAACTAAAGTTAACAAATCTTCAACAAGAAATTCTAAGACTTTTATTTATAAAAACAGGAAAATCATTAAATCAAAGACAGATAGCCAAATCATTAAATGTTTCGCAGCCAGCAATCATGAAAGCATTGCCAACCCTAAAAAAAGAAAATTTTATTTTAATAAAAAAAAGCAAGGAAACAAAAAGATGGAGCATTAAACTAAATACAAACAACCATGAGATAATGCAGTTAAAAAGAGCAGATAACCTAAAACAGATTTATGAATCTAAATTAGCTGATTTTCTTGAAAAAGAATATGCAGGCGCAACAATAATATTATTTGGAAGCTATTCAAGAGGAGACGACACAATCAATTCTGATATTGATATCGCAGTAATAGGGAGAAAAGAAAAAATATTAAATTTAGAAAAATTTGAAAAAATACTTATAAGAGAAATAAGAATTAATTTCTATGATTCATTTAAAAATATACATAAAAACTTAAAAGAAAACTTATTTAATGGTATTGTATTATCTGGAGGAATAAAACTATGAGAGCAGTAAAATATTTTGAGTCTTTTTTATCAGAAGGAGTTGTAAAAAAACAAGCCCCCGACAAATCTAGAGCAGAATTTTTAATAAAAGAATCAGAAAAAGGATATAAGGCATTATTAGAATTGGTAAAAAAAATTGGAATAAATGAAAATAATGCAAATAACTTTATTAAAAACTGCTATGATGTAATTATGGAAATTATAAGGGCAAAAATGTTATTAAAAGGTTATAATGCTTCTGGCATGGGAGCACATGAAGCTGAAGTTTCTTATTTGAGAAAATTAAAATTTAATGAAAATGATGTCCAATTTTTAAATCAAATGAGATTTTTCAGAAATGGAATGCTGTATTATGGGACAATCTTAGATAAAAAATATGCAGAGAAAACCTTAAAATTTGCAAAATCTATATTACCTAAATTAAAAAACCTAATAAAAAATGTTAAATAAAAAATTTGTTTTTGTTATCGTGTCCTTATTATTGCTAAATATCTTAACTCTTTCTCTAGTTAAATCTCAACAACCACCAGGTCTGCCTTCAGAACTACAGCAAGACCCAGAAGAGTTAAAAGAAAGTATAAAAAACAAGACAGAAACAAAATGGCAGTACTTAGGAAAAGAATGGCAGAACATCTTATTAAACAATACTGCTGTTTATGAAACCAATTCTTTTTTAGAAAAAGTTGATGACAAAACTCTTCTTTTCACAATTTTATTTGGCCGGCCTTATTCACTATCTATAACCTTACTTGTTATAATCTTGTTATGGATTCTCTTCTTTATCCAGTTCGGCAGAATTTTAAAGACCTATTCTTTATTTTCTGGAAGCATTTCATGGATTATCTCTTTTGGCCTCGTCATGATTATGGCGCAACTTGGAATACTATTGAAAATAACAGAACTTTTAGGCTGGCTAATATTTGTTAAAAAAGGCACTGTATGGAATATTGCTATAACTCTAGCAATTATGCTTGGCTTTTATCTTTTCTATTATTTTGGCTCTTTATACAGCAAAATAATGGAGCAACAAAAAGAAGAATTTGAAAAAGAAAGAGAAAAAATAGAAAGACAAATTTTACATCAAACTGTTACAGCATTAACAGAAAACTTTAAACAAAAAGGTAGAAGCTGGTGGATTATTATTATAATTTTGATTTTGTTAGCAATAGCTTTTGTCGCATTTTTCTTATAATCATAACTCAATAATAGTAACAAATAGCAATATTTTTAAACCCCTATTCTGTCTATTATTTATGGAAATTTCAGATTATCTACAAGCGTATAAGGAAAGACAAGAAGTAAAAGCTGATTTTCATAATCATGCTCTTACAGGAAAAGAACTTGGAAATGAATTATTGCAAGAAAATCTAACTATATCAAATTTAGTAAAAAGAATTATGAACTCAGATTTAAATATTTTCTATTTAACTGATTTTGAAGATGCAAGATATAATGAATGGCTGTCAGATGAACAGTTAACAAGATTAAGACAAGAAGGTTACCAAGTTAAGCAAGGAAGATATTTTACTTTTCTTAAAAAAGATGACAAAGTAAAGGCAATAGCTAAAAGCCAGGAAATACCAACAAAACAAGGTCATATTTTATTTTCAGGAGTCGCAATAAACAAAACATATTCTAATGATAAGAGATTAGAACAGTTAACACAAGATTATGATAATGAACTTGTTACTGGAGACCACCCACATGCCTGTTTAGGAGGGATAGGGTTATTATCAAGAAGACAAGAATTAAAACATCAAGCTGAAACAATTACAATGCCTCACTTTCTTTCCTCATTAAAATCTCTATACCACAATATAAGATACTTGATAACTGGAAAATTAACAGAATATCAAGAACAAGTTTTAGAAAGTTTAGATGCTTTAGAACAAAATGGAAATTACTATTTCCCCCTATCTTTATCAAACTACTTAACTTTAAGAACAGCAAGAAAATCAGGTAAACCAGCTTTATCAAATACAGATGGCCACCATCCAAAAGATATTGGAAATACTTATAACGAGTTTAATTCAGAAGACTTAGATTATAGTTCAGAAAGAACATTTAGAGATTCTATACATAAAGCAGTAAAACAAGGGAAGTTTAAAAGGCATTTTTCAAGAATACCTCCATGGAGAATCTTTCATCATGTTTTAATGTTAGGAGTTTATAAAATTAAACAGGAAATTTCAGATATTAAAGAAAAAATAAAAAGGCTGGTTTAAAATTCCTAAACCAGTTCCTGTTCCGGTATCAGCATAGTAGTAGAAAAGGATATAGAAAAACTTAACCCATTGATAAAAAAAGTATATCTTATCTGGACCGTTATCTTTAAATCATGTGTATCTTCTATATCATCTAACTTAACAAATTTAGAATTAAATCAGAACTTCATCAATTATTCTTTAAAAAATTTTCAATCTCTTTAACAATTTTTTCAAAATCTCCTAAATTCTCTTTGATAGTCTCATAAGCCTTCTTATCATCTATTTTTCCATATTTATGAACGAGAATATTCCTAAATTTTTTCATCTCTCTAATTAATTTTATAATATCTTTCCCAAAAATTCCACTAGTTTTCAAATTATCAAAAATGTCTTCTTCCTCTTCTGGAGTTCCCAACCTTAAATCAGAATTAATAATATAGCAAATATCAGTAATAAATTCAATAGCAGATTCTATTTTTTTATATATTCCTTCTTTTACCAATCCTAAATTTTTAAAAGATTTAAAATCTTTAGGGAAATTCTCCTCAACAACAGAAATGCTTTCAATAATATCTTTTAATTTGTCTTCAATCCTCCTCTTCCTCAAATCTCTCTTTTTTATCATCCTACAACTGGCCTCCTTTCCAAATAATCATAATAGCATTTCTTAAAATCTTCAAATTTTTTTATAGTTTCATAAGCCTTGTCATAAACAAACTTCTCATTCTTAGCATAAATAACCTCTCCCTTTAGGACATTTATTCTAACATATAATGGCAAGTCCTGAAAAATTCTTATATCGAATTTTTCTGGCAATTTACTCATTAATTTAAGCCTGAAATTGAACCTCTCTTTTTCCGTACCTTCACAATAAACTGCAAAATCTATATCTGAAAACTTATTTTCTTTATCTTGTACATGAGAACCAAATAAAAAAATAAATTTCACTTTACCAAAATCAGGCATTTTTTTCAATTTTTTCAAAAACAATTCTAAGTCTTTCTTTTCCATGTAATAATAAAAGAAACTTAATTTAAAACTCTTTCTAATCAAAACAATGTCTGTTGTTTCTGCTCTTCTCTGGCTTTATCTAATTTTTCTAAACCGGAATCAATTCTTTTTTCAGAAAAATCCCTATTCAACAATATCTTCTTTATTTTTTCTTTATCTTGTTTAGGAAACTTAATCTCAACATCTTTAACATTCGGTTTTTTGAACAGCTGAAAAATTTCTTTCCAGTCAAACTTATCTTTTAACTTATTTATTTTGTTTTCTACAGACTTAAAAATTTTAACAGGATACTTAAAATTCCTGACTATTTTCAAAGCTGTTTTCTGACCAATCCCTGGAATACCTTTAGGATTATAATCAGTACCAACTAATATGCCAAGACATATCAACTGCTCTTCATTAATCTGTAACTTATTCAAAACTCTTTCTAAATCTATAATTTCTGGACTAATCTCTTTGACTCCTGAAACTGTTTTTCTTTTTTTAGCTAAAGTCAGATTTTGTAATAGTCTTTTACTTCTAAACAATAAGCTGTCGTAATCCTGACTGCCAACAGCATAAGCATTATTTTCTCTTGTCATATAAGCTGCCTGTGCCTCCCCCTCCCCAGGAGCCTGAACACATGCAATACCCATACTTTTTAACAATTCTTTGCTCTCTTTCTTAATTTCAGGAGTTAACTTTGCCAACTGTCTACTATATTTTAACATATCTTCTTCACTGCCTTTTTCTTTTGCCTTTTCATATCTCTCTCTTGCTTTACATTTTGCCTCTTTTCTTTTCTCATTAGTGCCTGCCTTTAACTCTGGCATCTCCCCGTCAAAAACATAAACTAATTTTAAGCCCTGATTCATTAAATTAATATTTCTGTAAAACAAGCCAGATAAATGCGAGGTTACCCTGCCTTTTTCATCCATCAATGGAGTACCGTCTCTCTGCCTTATTGTAGAAAGAAATTGATAAATTATATTAGAAGCATCTACAGCAATCTTCTTGCCCCTTAATTTTGCTAACCTGACTTCTTTTCTCGGCACAATATCGCCTATATTTAAGCCCATTTTACTTAAAATATAAGAAAACAGATTATAAAAAATTAATTATTTTAAAACAATCTCCCCTGCCTTAACTCATCTACCCCATTATCTTGTTGTTCTTCTACCTTTCTCTCTCTGTACTCTCTTAGAACCTGTCTGCATTGGTTTCTAACTTGTTCATCTTCTGGCAACTCCAACTGACTTTCGTACTCTCCACTCGCTTTCCTAACATAATGGTCTCTATATAAATCTTCTAAACCCATTAACATATGCCTTGCTGCAATAACATCAATTGGTTCTTCAAAATTTGACCCCCTAATAGACCATTTGCCTCTGAAAAAATAAATATTTTCCCAGTTACTTAAAGAATTTGTAAAATTAAAAGGAAGTTGGCCGGTGCTTCTTATACCATAATTTACTCTTTTTAATGGTTCTTTGTTAACTGCAGAATATAAATTCCTTGCAAATCTCTGCATTTCTCCCTGTTTTTTTCTTGGAACTATTGCTCTCGCAATAACTTGAACTAAATCTTTTTTTAAATACGGCAGATCAAACCTCTCTCTTTTTGGATTGCAATGCCTATAAGAAAGTCCTTCTTTAAAACACTCAATTTCTTTTTCTGACAAACTCCTTATTCTTCCCAAATCCATCTTAAGAATATCACTCTTGCTTTATTTATAAACTTTTCTATATT
>CAZAAB010000005.1:0-21868 GCA_964483015.1 Candidatus Woesearchaeota archaeon
TGCATCGATGAATTCAATGGTAGACGAGATTGAGAGTTTAAGGTTAGATGACGAGTCAAGGCAAAAACCCAGCAAGGTTGTTAAGCATGTTTTAAAAAGAAGGCAGATAGCTTCTTTGCATTCAGCTGTCACTTATATCCCTACAGAAGAAGACCCTTTGTTTATTGATGTTATTCCTGATGTGATGACTACTGCTGATTTCCACCATACTGATATTGCTGATTATAATAATATTTTAATAGTTTGCAATAGCTGCTGGCAAGCTAGGACGCCTTTTGAAGAAAAAGTAGGGCATGAGCCAGATCCTTGTAAGGTTCCTATATTAAATTTAAAAACAGGAGATGTTAAGATTATGGATTTTTCTGATAAAAAATGAAAAGTTTAAATATAGTTGAAGAGGCAAGAAAATTTGTTAAAAAAGAATGCAAAAAACCAGATGCTAATTATTCCACTGCTTACAAGCATCATTTTGAATCTACACATAGGCTTGCAAAAGAGTTAGCTAAAAAAATGAATGCAGACATAGAGATTGTAGAGATTGCAGCCTGGCTACATGATATCGGGTCAGTCAGGTTTGGTAGGGCAGACCATCATTTGACTTCAGCAAAAATAGCTAAAGATTTTTTGTTAGAGAGAGGCTATGATAAAGAAAAAATTGAAAAGATAAGGAAATGTATTTTAAATCATAGGGGTTCTAAAGAAGAAGAAAATAAGAGAGATTTTATTGAAGCGAAAATAGTTGCTAATGCAGATGCTGCAGACGCTTTTGAAGATGTTTCAAAACAATTTTTAATATGTCTTGTACACGAGAATTCGTCTTTAGAAGAAGCAAAGAAATCAATAAAGAAAAAATTACAAAATAAATGGAACCAGCTGTCTTTAAAAGAAGCTAAAAAAATAATTAAGCCAAGATACGATGCAGCCATGTTGTTGTTAAATAGCTAAAGTTTAAAATGAAAATGAAAAATTATTTTAAGAATTTAGAAAAAGATATTGAAAGAGTTTATGAAAAGGCAAGAAAAGCCAGAAGCAAGGGATATGATCCAAAAAAAGAGGTTGAGGTTCCCTTAGCTACAAGTTTGGGGGAAAAGGTGGCTGGTTTAATTTCTTCTATGTATCCCCAGCTTAATAATAAGAAGTTTATTAAGAGAATTAAAGAGCTAGAAGAAAAGTATGGCAGTTTAGATCCTGCAGTATGTTTATCAATTGCAGAAGAAGTTGCTAAAGAAAAGTTTTGCAAGTTTGAGAGTTTAGAAAAAGGGATTGATGCTGGGATTCGGGTTGCTTTAGCTTACACAACTTTAGGTGTTGTTTCTTCACCTCTTGAAGGGTTTACAGAATTTAAGATAAGAAAAACAAAAAAAGGAAAAGAATATTTTGATGCTTATTATTCAGGGCCTATAAGAAGTGCTGGGGGGACAGCCGGAGCTTTTTCTCTTGTTATTATTGATTATTTAAGAGAGAAGACAGGTTATGCTAAATATGACCCTACAGAAGACGAGGTTAAGAGAATGGTTACAGAGTTGTATGATTATCATGAAAGAGTTACTAATTTACAGTACTTGCCTACAGAAAAAGAAATTGAATTTTTAGCCAGGCATTTGCCAATACAGATAGGAGGGGATCCAAGCTCAAAAAGAGAGGTCAGCAATTATAAGGATTTAGATAGGGTAGAAACTAATAGGATTAGGAGCGGGTATTGTCTTGTTTTAGGAGAAGGTATAGCTCAAAAAGCCCCAAAAATTTTAAGGATTATTAATAAACTGAAGAAAAAAGGTTATGAGTTAAAAGACTGGGACTGGCTTGAGGATTTTGTAGAGTTGCAGAAAAAAGAAAAAATAGGGAAAAGCAAGGGAAGTTCAGCTGTTTATATTAAAGATTTAGTTGCCGGAAGGCCAGTTTTAGGACACCCGTCTAGAAAAGGGGCGTTTAGGCTGAGGTATGGTAGGGCGAGGAATTCTGGATATTCTTGCCTTTCTATACACCCTGCAACAATGGCTATACTTGATAACTTTATTGCTGTTGGGAGCCAGTTAAAGATTGAGCTGCCCACTAAAGGTACTGCTGTTTCTGCCTGTGATTCTGTTGAGGGGCCTATAGTTAAGCTGAAAAATGGTTCAGTAAGAAAAGTTAATAGTAAGAAAGAGGGGCAGAACATTTACAGTTCTGTTGAAGAGATAATTTATTTAGGAGACATGTTAGTTCCTTACGGCGATTTTGCAAACAGAAATCATGTTTTAATGCCTCCTGGTTATTGTGAACAGGAGTGGTATCAAGAGTTGAAAAAGAAGAAGAAGGGAGAAATTGATATTGACAATATTTATGAAGTGGGTTTAAGCAAGGCAAAAAAGTTGAGTGAGAAATTTAATATCCCCCTGCATCCGAGATTTATTTTTTTCTGGAGCCAGATAAGTTATGAAAATTTTCTTGCTTTGATTGACTGGCTGTCACATTCAAGGATTGATGAGAAAGTGATTTTACCTTACAATACCACAGAAAGAGAGAGGTTTAAAAAAGGCAAGAGAGCATTAGAAATTTTAGGGGTTGAGCATGAGGTTGTTACTGAAAATGTTGTTATAGGTAGGGAGCAGGGAAAAGCCCTACTTTGCAACTTGAATATAGAGGTTGAAGATGAAAAGAATTTTGATGAGATGATGAGATATGTTCAAGAGAAAATTAAGAGCAAGGAGGAGGAAAATGTGTTAAAGTTGGTGAATTATCTTTCTAAGTTTAAGATTAAGGATAAGGTAGGAACTTTTATTGGGGCGAGGATGGGCAGACCCGAAAAAGCTAAGTTAAGAAAACTACAGGGTTCTCCCAATGTTTTGTTTCCTGTTGGCAGAGAAGGGGGAAGGATGAGAAGTTTTAATGAAGCTTGCGAGGTTGGTGAAATTAAGTCAGAGTTCCCTATTTATTATTGCAAAAAATGTGAAAAAGAAACAATTTATCCTCGATGTGAAAAGTGTGATGAAGAGACAAAGAAAAAATATTATTGTAGAGATTGTAAAGAAGAGAGTTTTAGTAAAGAATGTATTAAGCATGGCACGAATCAGGAATATAAAGAAAAGAAATTAGATATTAAAAATTATTTTGACAGGGCAGTTGAAAAACTTGATCTTCTTCCTAATGAGGTTCCAGCTTTAGTAAAAGGTGTTAGGGGGACAAGCAATAAGAATCATGTTCCTGAAAATTTAGTCAAAGGTTTTTTAAGAAGTTTGTTTGACTTGCAGGTTAATAAAGATGGCACAATAAGGATTGATGCTACTGAACTGCCTATAACTCATTTTAAGCCTAAAGAAATTGGAACAAGTGTTGAAAAGCTAATACATCTGGGTTATGAAAAAGATATTTATGGCAAAAAGTTAGAAAGTGACGAGCAGATTCTTGAGATTATGCCCCATGATGTGATACTGCCTTCGTGCCCTGATTCAGCTGAAGAAGGCAGTGATGAGGTTTTGAAAAGAACAACAAATTTTATTGACTTAATGTTGAGAAGGCTTTATGGTTTAGAGCCTTTTTATAATGTTAAAAGTAAAGAAGATTTAGTCGGGCATTTAACTGCTTGTATTGCACCCCATAATTGTGCAGGTGTTGTTTCAAGAATAATTGGTTTTAGTAAAACCCAGTCTTTACTTGCTTCGCCATATATACATGCAGCATGTAGGAGAGATTGCTTGGGCTATAATAATTATGTTTCAGTAAAAAGAGACGGCAAGTGGGAAATAGATAAGATTGGCAAATTTATAGAAAAAGAAAAACCAAAAGATAGGGCTGACAACTTTGGAACCTTGAAAAAAGGCATGAAAGAAACATACACTTTTAGCAATCCTGGTGTTTCTAAAATGAGGGAAGTAACGAAACATAAGCCCAGAGATTTATTTAAAGTATTTTTAGAAGATGGGAGAGAGATAGAATTAACAGGGGGCCATAAAGTGTATTTAAAAGGCAAAGAAGAGAGAAGAGTTAAGAATTTGGAGATTGGAGATAAATTAACAATTTCATATAAAAAAGAAATTAAAGAGAGAGATGCAAAAGAAATATTCTTGCCAGAGATTTTTAAAAATAGGGAAGATATTATGCTTAAAAATGTCAGAGAATATCTTTCTGGTTTTGAGAAAATAGATAAGAATTCTAATTTTGGTTTCAGGGATAGTTTTCCTATTAGATTTGTTGAGAAGATTTTGAAGAAAAATAATAAGAGTTTAAGAGACCTACCGGATAGAACAAAAATAAGCATTAAAAGAGATAATGTTTCCCTTCCTATTAGAATTTCCCTGAATAATGATTTTTTAGAGGTTATTGGGTTGTATTTGGCAGAAGGTTTTACAAGGAAAAAAACAGGAAAAAAAGGGTTTTATCAGGTTTCGATATCTGGAGATAAAAACATTAGAGAGAGAGTGAAGAATGTTTTTTTGAGATATTTTAATTTAAGTCCGAGTGAAAATCATAAAGACCATGCAACTTTTTCTTCAAGAATTGTTTATGAACTGTTCAACAATTATTTTAAATTGGGGAGCAAGGCCAGAGAAAAAAGAATACCTTCTTTATTTCTGGATTTAAAAAAAGAGAAAGTGGCTGCATTGTTGAGAGGTTATTTTGAGGGGGACGGGTCTGTCTCTTTGACAGATAAGAGGGTTACATGTGACACAGTTAGTGAAGGGCTTAAGTTTGATCTTTCTTTTGTTTTATCAAGATTTAAAATTTTCACTAAATTTTACAAATACAGTAAGAAGCCAGGAAATAAAGTAAGGGATTTTTATCTGAGAAAAAATAGAGATATTCCCGAGTTTGAATGCAACAAAATCATAATTCCTTGCGATTTTATTGGCAATTTTATGGATATTGGTTTTATGTTTAATAAGAAAAACAGCATTCTGGCTGAAATAGCTAAAAGGGAAGGGCGGGGAATGAGAATTGATTTTGATGAGAAATATGTTTACCCTAAAATTAAAAAGATTGAGAGGGCAGGAAAAAAAGAAAGCTATTGTTTAAATGTTGAAAAAAGCCATAATTTTTTCTCTAATGATATTTTAGTTCATAATTGCGATGGCGATGAGGCTGCTTGTATGTTACTTTTAGATTTGTTGATTAATTTTTCGAGAGAATATCTTCCTGCTCATAGAGGGGGCACACAAGACGCCCCCCTTGTTTTAAACGGGAGGATAAGGGCGGGGGAGGTTGATGATATGATTTTTGATATTGATGTTGTTAGAAGTTTGCCCTTAGAACTTTATGAAGCAGCTAGAAAGAAAAAACATCCAAACGAGATTGATATTGAGCAGATTAAAGATAGGTTAGGCAAAGAAGAGTTTACTAATTTATGGTATGAGTATGAGGTTTCAGATATAAATTCAGGAGTTTTATGTTCTGCATATAAAAGTCTTAATACTATGCAAGAGAAAGTTCAAAAACAGATGGAGCTTGCAGAAAAAATAAGAGCAGCTGAAACCGGAGATGTGGCAAGACTGATAATTGACAGGCATTTTATAAGAGATATCAGGGGGAATTTAAGAAAATTTTCACAGCAAGAGTTTAGATGCAGCAAGTGTAATAAGAAGTTTAGGAGGCCACCTTTAGCTGGTATTTGTGATAGGTGTAAGGGGAATATTATTTTCACTATTTCTGAAGGAAGTATAGTAAAGTATTTAGAGCCGGCAATTCAATTAGCAGAAAAGTATGATATACC
The DNA here is from genome assembly GCA_964483015.1 of Candidatus Woesearchaeota archaeon. Lineage (GTDB taxonomy): Archaea > Nanobdellota > Nanobdellia > Pacearchaeales > GW2011-AR1 > PWGL01. The sequence goes on from CAZAAB010000005.1 coordinate 5,687, forward strand.
CAAGTATATTCAGCAGTCTTTGTTGCTGACTAAAAGGTATATTGAAAGTATTTTTGGCAGGGAAAAAGAAAAGCAAGAAGCATTAAAGAAGTGGTTTTAATAGTATGGGAGAAGGGCCCGCCCCGGCCAGTGAAGTTCCATGTAAGGTCTTAATATTTGTTCTGCAAGATATTCAGGGTTTTTATCAATGTCTATTGAACCAGCATCAAGTCCTTGATTTAATTGGGATGTTGCAAAGCATAAAAGTTCTTCAATTGGTTTAGAGTTATCAAATAGATTCTGAGACATTCTAACTAATTCAGATCTCACATCTTCAACAAATTGTCCTCTTTTTTTTCCTTTGTCAGGAGGCATTTGGATCAATTATAGATAGAAGAAGGGTATTTAAGTTTTTTGATAGCAAGCATTATAAGGTGTGTTTTTTTATTATATTATGGGAAAAAAGAGAAGCAAATTAAATTTCCTTATTTCATTTTTAGCAGGTTTTTTTATATTTTTTATCTTTTTGTATAAAACTGGTGGCGAGGCAATTTTGCTTCTTCTAAACAAGATAAACTTTTTTTATCTTTTTATTTATCTTATTTTGACTTCTTCTTTCTTTATTTTTGCAGCTTTGAGATGGCAGGTTATTTTAAATGCTTATAAAGATGTGAGGGAAAAGAAAATATGTTTTTTTAGACTTTTAAAACAGACAATAGCTGGTTATGCTGTTGCTTATATTACTCCATCAGTAAGGCTTGGGGGAGAACCATTAAGAGCTTATATGCTGAAAAAAGAAGAAGGGATTAATTTAAAGACAGGAGCTTCTTCAATAGTTATAGATAAGTTTGTTGAGTTGGCAGGAACAGCCTTGTTTGGGGTTTTAGGTTTAATTTTGCTTTTAACTATTCCAGGGATATCTTTAAGTTTGAAAATTATTTTGCTTTGCTTAATTTTATTCACTTTTATTTTTTTGTTTGTTATATATTACAGGACTGTTTTAGGCAAGGGGGTTTTTTCTTCTTTATTTGACTTGTTTAATTCTGGAAGTTTAGACCAGTTTATTAATGCTGTTAAGGGTATGGAGAAAAAAATGGAGGAGTTTTTTAAAAATTATAAAAAAAGGTTTTTTCTTTCTTTTATGTTTTATTTTGCTTATGGTCTGACAGCTGTGATTGAGATGAAGTTTTTGTTTTTATCTTTTGGGGTAAATGCCTCAATTTTTGAGATTGCTCTTTCTTTAATTATTCTTGGTCTTGTTAACTTTATTCCGGTTCCTGCTGCCTTAGGTTTTTTAGAAGCAGGTCAGTCTTCTTTATTTGAGATTTTACAAGGTCAGGGAAGTGTTGGGTTTGCCTTGTCTTTGTTGTTAAGGGCTAGAAGTTTAATCTTTGTTGGCTTGGGTTTTGGCCTTATTTCGTATTTTTCTGGTAAAGAGGTCAGGAAAAAAGTTAAAGAAATAAGAAGTCAGAGAGGCAGATAAAATAAAATTGTTGGAAGCATTAAACTGCCCATTAAGTGAAGTCTTTTTACTTTCATTAAGATGCATGTTAGGCCTATAGATGTTGCTGTTGTGAAGATTAGTAATCCTGGAAATCCTGAGAAAATTAAAACAGTTAGTGTTAGAAAAATTAAAATAGTAAAAGAAAGGTATTTGTAGTTTATTTTGTTGATGTTTTTTGAGAAAACCTTTGCAAGTTTTAAAGTTAGAAAGAAAGAGACGATAGAAGAGAAGAAGATTGTTAAAAAGATTAAGAAGAGATGTTTTGTTGTTAGTGTTATTAATTGAGAGACTGCGAATGATGCCCCGCTTCTTGTTTTGTTTATTGCTATTAAAGTTATGAAAGCAAGACCTGCAACAATAGTGTTAATGCTTCCTAACAGCATTAAAAATCTTTTTTTGTTTATAGTGACAATACTGCTGCTTATGACTGCTGCTTGTGAAGCGCCTAATGAGGGCAGGAAAGAGCATAATGGTGCAGCAAGAACAGAGGAAAGGCCTACTTTTTTTAAATCATTAAAACTGGCTTTCACTTTTTTAATTTCTTGTTTTGGTATTTTTTCTTTTTTAATAATAGAGGTTATTAAAGAAGAAGAGCCAAATAATCCTGTTAGTAATGGCAGTAGTGAATTAGAAGAGATAAATGAAGAAGCAAGCCCTAAAAATCCTGATAAAAAGAAGATGATTAAGGCAAGTTTTGGCTTTTTTTCTCTTGCTATTAAATAGGCAGAGGCAGTCAATATTATTAAAAACATTATATGTTTTAAATAAAGCGAGATTTTAGGCAGGATAAAAATGAAAAAAGGGGCAGATAAAAAAATTATAGGTATGGCAAGACAAGAGCCGTATAAAGTGAGGATTACAGCTTGATATCCTTTTCCTTTTAATAATAAAGAGTGGCCTGGCAAGATTGATAAGCCGGTGTCTTGGTCTGGGCTGCCTAAAAAGATTGATGGTAAGAAATTGAGGAAGGTGTGGGTTATTGTTAAGGCAATAATAAATATTAAGATAGTTACTGGGGTTAAATGTAGAAGTAAAAAAGAAGAAATAGTCAAAATCAGTGCAGTTAGGGTGTTTATGTGTATTCCGGGTGTGAGGCCTGTTATTGTACCTGCTAAAATGCCTAAAAATAGTGCCAAGACGAGCTCAAAAACCATTTTAAACAATTTTTATTTTTTCTGACTGGATTTGTACAATGCCTTTATAGTTAGTTACCCTTCCCTGAACTTTTATTTTTTGGCTCTTATTTAAATTACATTTATTACAGGTTATGGTGATGTTGTTTTTTAAGTTTATTATTGAAAAATCATTGTAAGTTTTAATTTCCTTTATTACACTTGTTGTGAACACTTTTTTATTTAAGGTTAAGTCTTGATACGATTTTACTTTAACTGGTTTTAATATTTGAGAAATTAAAAGAAGGGAAAAAACACCTATAAAAGAGAATGTTAAGGATATTTTTAATAATTTGTTTTTATCCATAGTTGAGGGAAAGATTTATAATTTAAAGAATTTTGTGTTTAGAATGATAAGAAGATTGGCAGATTCAGAAGAAGATCAAGAAGTGAAAGATTGGAGAACACCTATTCTTTGTTTGTCTTTAATAGTGCAAGGGGCAAGTTGGTTAGGAGAAGGTTCTTATAGAGAGTTCAGAAGAGAAAGAAGAGAAATAGAGGTAAAACCGTTAAGAACAGGGCAAAGTTACAGCCTTGAAGACGCTTTTGGGGTTTATGAATAGAAAATGAATTTGAAAGAAAAGTTAAAACTGGTTAAAAGGAATACAGAAGAAATTATAACTGAAAAAGAGTTGAAGAATTTGTTGAAAAAGAAGAATCCTGTGGTTTACTGGGGGACAGCCCCGACTGGCAGAGTCCATGTTGGTTATTTTTTACCTATGTTAAAAATTGCAGATTTGTTAAAAGCAGGATTTAAGGTAAAGATTTTATTAGCCGATTTGCATGCAGCTTTAGATAATGTTTCTTGGAGTGTTTTAGATAAAAGATATGATTATTATGAGGCAGTTATCCCTCTAATTATTAGGGCAGTTGGTGTGGATACTAAAAATTTAGATTTTGTTAAGGGTAGCGATTTTCAGTTAGCTCCAGAATATACTTATGATGTTTTGCAAATGGCAAGTTATGCTTCAGTAAGAGATGCAAATAAGGCTGCAAGTGAAGTTGTTAAGCAGAAAAAAAGCCCGAGATTGTCTGGATTGATTTACCCTATTATGCAGGCTGTTGATGAGCAGTATTTAAATGTAGATGCGCAATTAGGAGGGACAGATCAGAGGAAAATCATGGTTTTAGCAAGAGAAAATCTTCCTAAAATAGGTTATGAAAAAAGAGTTGAGATTATTAATCCCATTATCCCTGGTTTAGTTGGTAAGAAAATGTCTGCTTCAGATGAAAAAAGCAAGATAGATTTGTTAGATTCTGAAAAAGAGGTTGAAGAAAAGGTAAAAAATGCAGATATGGTTGAAGGCAAAATAGATAATGGGGTTATGGCTTTTCTAAAATATGTTATTATGACAATTAAAAATGACAAGAATGAAGAGTTTGTTGTTAAGAGAAAGAAAAAATATGGAGGAGATATAAGTTATAAAAGCTATGAAGATGTTGAAAAAGACTTTATGAATAAGAAGTTACATCCATTAGATTTGAAAAAAGCTGTTGCCAAAGAAATTAATGAGCTGTTAAAAATTTTTAGAAAGAATAATCAAAAATTAGAAAAAAGGGCTAAAAAAGCTTATGATTAGGCTGCTGGTAATAAAGCTTTGAGTATTATATATCCAAGAATTAAAAGTGCAGCTATTTTTATCAAATCTAATATGTCTATATCAGATACTCCTCTTTTATTCATCTTTAATCTATCTGAAATTCTACAATGTCTTTGTCTTTTAATTCGTGTGAAAGGCCGACTTTTTGGTTTGGGAATTTTGATGACGGGCCTGTTAATCTGGCTTCTTTGACTTTTTTTGATAAACCTGTTTTAATTTTTTCTGCCACATCTTTTACTGTTGATTTTGGTTTTAATGTTAGGGGCTTTTCACTCTTCTTTTTACCCGGCTCTTTTGTGTAAATTCTGATTACATTAGAGTTTTCTAAAAGTTTTTGTTTTAATTTTTCTATTCCCTTCTTTGTTTTTGTTGATGTTAAGACAAAATCAAGTTTTCTTGATTTTAATGTTTCTTTTGTTTTTCTTTTTTCTTTGTTGTTTAATTTGTCTGATTTGTTGAAAATTACAAGTTTTTTGCCTTTTGCCTTTTTTAAAAAAGGCCGGATTTTTTCTAAATCATTTAAAGAGGTTATTGTTAATAGAAGAAGGTCTGCTTCATTTGTTAATCCTTGATCAAATGTTTCATAGTTGATAGCAGGCTGGTCTATTAGCTGGAATTCTATACCTTCATATTTTAACATGCCTTGCTCTGGCTTTTTAGTTGTGTATTGATATGAAGCTGTTTCTGGTTCAGCATTTGTTAAGCAAGATAGTAGGGAAGATTTTCCAGAATTTGTTAGACCGCAGAAAACTATTTGAACGCCTTTCTTTTTTATTCCTTCTTGTTTTCTTCTATGTTTCTTTTGTTTTTCTTTTTTCTTTATTTTTTCTTTTAGTTTTTTATATCTTGTTCTTATGTTGGCTCTTAATGATTCTGCTGACTTATGTTTGGGCATGGTCTTCATCATTTCTTCTAAAGCTTTCAATCTTTCTTCATCAGTTCTGGCTAGCTGGCAGAGTTTTTCAGCTTTTTTAAATTCTGGACTTGCATTAGTTGGCATTTTTAAGACACCTGCGGTTTTCTTTACAAGAAAATCTTTACATTTAAGATTTTCTGTACATAAAAAATCATAAAAGTTTTTTGTTGTATTTAACTTTCCTATTGATTTAAACTTATTTTGATTAAAAAAGTCAAAGGAATTTTTTTATGACTTTTAAATACTTTTTATTTAATCCTCCAAGTCTGAATATTATAATTTTTTCAAAGCCGGCTTTTTTTGCAAATTTTAAATCTTTTTCTAATTGTTCTGGCTTTAATATTTTTTCATTACCCAAAATTCCTTTTGCTATTACTCCCAAGCTTATAGAGTGTTGTTTTTTCTTTTTTAGTTCTGTTAAATGTTTTTTTATATTTTTGATTACTGGTTTTGGCAGCATTGAGGTGTAGAACATTAAGCTTTTTTCTGTTTTAATGCTGTAATCAAGCCCTAAGAGCCTCATAAGATAAGAAAAAATTGAAGAAGGGAATTCTGCTGTAGTTGTTCTTTTTTTGTTGTTTTTTAAGAATTCTTTAATTGTTTTTCTGTTTTTGAAAAAATAAGGAAGATTTTTTAAAATAAACCTTTTATTTAATGGAAGTTCCAAATCTATTAATAAGGGAAATGGATTTTTATCTAATCTTTTTAATAATTTTTTTAGTTCTTTTGAGTCTGAAAAAGGCGAAACCCAGTAGGACGATTTAAGCAGGGGCCAGTACGCTGTTTTGATATTTTTGTTTGTTTCTTTTACTTGTTTTTTTAATTTTTTAAAATGTTCAATTGATTTTGAAGCAATAAAAACTCTTGACTTCCAGTTAACTAGTTTTATCTTTTCTAAATTCTTTTTTGTTGGAAATTCTTCATAAAAATCTATTTGCATAATGTTTTTAAGAAAGCGAGATTTAAAAATATAATGAAGTTTTCAAATGATGCAGAAAAAGTGGCTAAGAAGTTGTTGGGGAAAATTTTAAAAGTTAACAGTAAAAGAGTTAGAATAGTTGAGACTGAAGCGTATTATGATGAAAATGATCCTGCTTCTAGGGCAAGGCAGAATGGGGATTTATGCAGAACTATGAAGATGAAAGCTGGAACAATTTTAGTTTATGGCTGTCATAATAACTGGCTTTTGAATATAGTTACTGGCAAAGAAAAAAAGGCAGAGGCAGTTTTAATAAGGGCAGGAGAGCCATTGAATTTTTCTGGGAATTGTAAGGGGCCTGGTTTATTGACAAGAGAATTAAAAATTGATAAAAGTTTTCATAAAAAACAAGTTGGGAAGGAAGTATTAATTGAAAATGCAAAAGAAAAATTTGAGATTGAGAAGGGGTGGAGGGTTGGGGTCAAGGAAGATTTAAATAGAAAGTTAAGGTTTTGGATTAAAAATAATAGGTATGTGTCAAGATGAAAAGTAGCTACTATAAAGTCGTTAAATAAGAAAGATTTATAAACTTTGAATTTTTAAGTTAAACATGAGAAGTTCAGGAGATAAAAATAATAGAAGTTTAGTTTTAAAATTAGGTTTAGTTGGGGCTTTTGTTTTAGCAGGTATTTTAAATGGTTGCTCTTTAGATAGAGTTTATGAGGGTTCTTATTCTGTAGGGAAAAGAGAAATTGATGAAAGAGAACAGGAACTGTATAAGCAAAGGTATGGAGAATGGGGGAGAAGAAATGAAGGGTTACCAGAAGAGGAAAAAGAACCGTACTTTTTACCTATTGGAAGATATAAAGTTAGATAGGTATGATTAGAAATTTATTCTTAAGATAAGGCGAGCTCCTGGTTCTATTCCTTCGGGTCCTTTAATTAATCCAAGTTCTGCTGTTATATCAATATATTTGCTTTCATATAATGCGGGAGTTTTTATATCATTTAAAGAGTTAAAAACAGATTCATAAATTGTTTTTTTGTCTGTATCCTTAGAAAAATATAATTCCTCATTTATACCCTTATCTCCAGTCTCAAGATTTTTCAAATCTCCAAATTCGCATTTTTTTATTGCTCTTTCTTGAATTCCTCCTATGGCAATTCCTTGATAAGTATCTGGACTGCCATCACAATCATGGTCTATATTATCGCATTTTTCTTGTGCATATGGGTAAATAGTTGGATCTGTGTCATTACAGTCTCTTAAATTAATTTCTTCATATTTTTCGCAAGTTTTTCTTCCATATTTCCCTATCTTGTCTCCATCTTGGTCATAACAAGGGTTAGGAGGGGTATTAGAATTGCCACAACTTTCATAAAAATAAGTTTGATAAAAATTTCTTTTTATTTCAGGTCCAGTGTAAAGGAAATAGGAAAGACTGTATTTTTCTCCTGCTTCTTTTTCAGCCTTTTCATATTCTGTTAAGGCTAATTGAAGTTCTGTCTCGCAGTCTTTTTTTACCAAGTTACATCTTTCTTCTAATTCATTCTCTTTTTCATTTATTTTTTTATCACATTTCTCTTGGCATTTTTCAAATTCTGTCTGACATTTTTGAATACACTCTTTATCTTCAAGTTTACATATTTCAAATTCACATACTCCATAGTTTGTGTCACAATTGCCGTAACATTGAGTTATTAGCTTACCAATTTCTTCTCCTGCTTTTTCTTTACATATCTCAAAACTCTCGTAATAATCTGCTTGATATGGCATAGGCCCAATTTCAAGTATATTATCACATGTATCTTTTGCTTTATCATAATTATCAAATTCACCCATGAAAAACTCTTCGTCATAATCTTGGTATTGCGGGGAAAGCAAGATTTTTTTATAAGAGCCGGGGAAAAAGAAAATTATTGCCAAAAAGATAGCAACTAATAAGATTATTAAGCTTGTTTTCACCTTTTTTTTCATATATTGATTTAAAAGGTATAATTTATAAATTTATGTTAAATTTAAGTAGAAAATGAAAACAGGAGTTTTATTTACAGGAGGGAAAGATTCTTGTCTTGCCTTAAATAAGGTTATGAATGAGAAGTATGAAGTTAAATGCTTGTTAAACATTGATGTTGAAAATAAAGACAGTTTTATGTTTCATAAGGCAGATCAAGAATTGTTAAAAATGCAGGCACAATTGTTAAATTTGCCTTTAATTACAAGGAAATCAGAAGGTAAAAAAGAGAAAGAGTTAAAAGATTTGAAAAGATTATTAGAAATGGCTGGAGATATTGATGCAGTAGTGGTTGGGGGCATTAAAAGCAGTTATCAGGGCAAGAGAGTAAAAAAGATTTGTAAAGAATTAGGTTTAAAGTTTATTGCACCCTTGTGGGATTATAATCCAGAAAAATTGTGGGAAGAGTTGTTTAAAGAAAAATTTAAAGTAATTTTAACTAAAATAAGTTGTGAGGGTTTATCTAGTGAATGGTTAAATAGGGTTATAGATAAGAAAAATTTTAAAGAGTTGAAAAAAGCAGCTAAAAAATACGGGTTTAGGTTAGATTTTGAGGGGGGCGAAGCTGAATCTTTAGTGTTGTGGATGCCTGGGATGGAGAAAGAAATTGAGGTTAAGGGTAAAAAGAAGAGTGAAGGAAAGTACAGGCATTTTTTCAAAATTAAAAAAATTAAGTTAATAAAATAAGTTGAAATAAAAATGACAAGAAAAATGAAAAAATTTTATAAGAAAAAGCTAGATAATGGCTTAACAATCTTGTTTGAGAAAAGGAAAAATCAGGTTGTTTCTACTGCTTTAGCAGTAAAGCAGGGTTTTGCTTTTGAGGAAGAAGAAAGAAAAGGGGTGAGCCATTTTTTAGAGCATTTAACTCATAAAGGAACAAGAAACAGGACAAGCAAGCAGATAACAGAGGAGATTGAAAAAAGAGGAGGGGTAATAAATGCTTATACAGGCGAGGAAGAAACAGTTTTTTGGAATAAGCTTCCTAAGGAGCATTTTTTAAAAGGTGCAGATGTTTGTTCTGATATTGTTTTTAATCCCTTGTTAAAAAAAGAAGATTTTGATAAAGAGAAAAAAGTTATTTTAGAAGAAATAAAAATGTATAAAGACACGCCTAAGTATTATATTTTAGATAAGATAAAAAACTTGTTGTATGAGAGGCCTTTTGGCATGTCTGGTCTTGGAACTTTGAAAGGTGTGCAAAACCTGTCAAGAAAACAGTTGTTAAGAGAGTATAGAAAAAAATATAAGACAGATCAAATGTTATTTGCGGTTGTAGGAAATACTTCTTTAAAAGAGATAGAAAAAATAGGTAAAAAGTTTCCAAAAAATAAGGGCAGAAAAAATAGGTTAAAGTTAAAAAAGATCAATAAAAAATTAGTTGAAAAGAGGAAGGGGATAAGCCAGGCAGGTCTTGCTTTAGGAATGCATGTTTCTAATTTAAAAGAAAAGAAAAGGTATTGCTGGGATGTTTTTGATGCCGTTTTTGCTAAGGGCATGTCTTCAAGACTTTTTGAAGAGATTAGGGAGAAGAGAGGTTTAGCTTATGATGTTGGCAGTTATTTAGAAAGGGGAAAGAATTTTGGGTATTATGTTATTTATGTTGGGACTACTAAAGAAAATGTAGAAAAGTGTAAAAAGACAATTTTAAAGGAGATTGATAGTATGAAGCAAGTGACAAGCAAGGAAGTAAAAGAAGCCAAAAAGCAGTTAATAGGATTTAGGAAAGTTGGAAGCGAAGAATCTATAAATGTTTTAAGGGGTTTGATTGATGAAGAGGTAGCTGGTAATGCAGAAGATTTTTATAATTATGAGAAAAATATTAAAAAAGTTAAGTTAAAAGATGTAAAAAAATTAAAATTTAAAGATTATTCTTGTTTTACTTTACTGCCAGACAATTATTGAGAAGGTTTTATTATTCCTACTATTCCAATAATTAAAACTGCTATTGTTATAATCCAGGCTGTTATTCCTTCAGTCAGTGTTCCTAGCTGGTCAACCCCGACTAATGGTAGCAGTAACAAGATACCTATTAAGGTTATAAGCCATGAGTTTAATTTTTGCATTTCGACCCCCTTTTTCTTGCTATTTTAAGTAAAAAGCTATTTAAATATCTTCCTTTTTTTAAAGATATGAGATGTTTTATTGCTATAGATATGCCTGAAGAGGTTAAAAAAGAAATAAGAAAAATTCAAGAGAAATTGCCTAAAGTTAATTTAAAGTTAGTTAAGCCAGGAAAAAGCCATTTAACTTTAAAGTTTTTTAAAAATTTAAGCGAAGAAGAAGTTGAGAAAGTGAAAGAAAAATTAGGAAATTTAAAGTTTGATAAATTTAAAGTTGAAACAGGCAAGATAGGAGTTTTTAATCCAAATTTTATTAAAGTTATCTGGCTTGGCTTGAATGCAGAAAAATTGAAAGAATTGAAAAAGAGAATAGATAAGTTGTTAATAAAAGATAAAAGATTTTCAAGCCATATTACTATTGCAAGGGTTAAAAGTTTGTCTGGAATGAAGAGAAAAGAGTTTTTAGGAAAGTTGAATGAGATAAGAAGTAAGAAGATAAGCTTTGAGGTTGATAAAATAAAATTAAAAAAATCTGTTTTAAAAGAAGAAGGTCCAAAATATGAAGATTTGTTTGTTAAAAATTTAAGCAGGTTTTGATTTTAAAGAGTACATAGGAATTTTAAATAAGTATAAGGTTGAGAATAAAGTGGATAACTTGTTAAAAAATGTTAGGGATTTTAATACTTCAAATTTAAAAGTTCAGGAATTTAAGAAAATAAAAACAAGAAATTATTTCTAAGCTTTGAAAATTGTAGTTATAATTAGAAAGTGCCTAAGATAAAACAGGTCTTTATATGTTTTATAGAAGTTAAAATTTCTTTCTGGCAAGTTTAAATATAGAAGCTTTTTTGCCTATTAAATTTTTCAAATCATTTATTTGGGCATTTATAATATTTTGAATTGTTTTATATTTTCTTAAAAGTTTTTTTGCTGTTACTGGGCCTATGTTTGGGAAGCCTTCTAAAATATACTGCAACTGTTCTTTTTCATTTTTTAGTTTTTTTCTTGCCCTTATTGGTTTTTCATTTTTTGTTTTTATTTTCTGTTTTATTAAAGTTATTAAGTATTTTGCGGTGTCTTCTTCACTTTTTGTGAAAATTATAGGCACTTTATAGTTTAATAAGATTGACAGCAAGAAGCCTTTTACCGCATTTTTATGCACATTCATTTCAGTGCTTTCTAAATTGCCTTCAATTATTAATAAGGGTTGAGGATACTGTTTAATTTCTTTTAACTGTCTAAACAGTCTTTTGTTTATCATGCTTTTTAAAAAGTCGTGACTGGTTTTTCTTTCTACTGCAGTATTTTTTATTATGTAGTCGGCAACTTTTAAATGCTCGATGTTGACTTGTATTTTTCTTTTTCTTAATTCAGCTATAACCAGACTGTTTTTTTCCCTGCAATCAGCTGTTATCTCTAGTTTTTCTTTTTTACTTTTTCTTTTTTTTGAAAAAATATTTAATGACATTTAACTTAAGGTTTCTTGTTTTTCTTTATCTTCTAAATCTTTTTTCATACTTTTTAATGCTTTATGCATTTTCTTTTCCCGGTGAAAAGCTGCCCAGTAATAGCCTTCGTCTCTTGTTTTTTTTGTTATTAAAAAAGTTATTTTTCCCGGCTTTAATCTTGCTGTTCTTCCACGTCTTTGTATTGTTCTTATTGTTGAGGGGATTGGCTCATAAAAAATAACATGCCCCATTTCTGAAATGTCAAGGCCTTCTTCTCCTACCGAGGTAGAGACAAGAACATTTATCTTGCCGAGAGCAAATTTTTTTAAAAGTTCTTGCTGCTCTTGCTGTGAAAGGCCTGATGTTTTTTTGTTTTTTCCTTTTCCTGATGTTTTTTTTGCCTGGCCAACAAAAACTCTTGCATTTGCTTTTTCAATAGAGTTAATTTCCTTACATATTTTAGTTACTGTATTTCTAAACTGGGCAAATATCATCACCTTGTTATTTTCATCTTGCAGTTCTTTTTCTACTATCTGTTTTATTTTTTCCAGTTTTGGATGTTCTTTATTTTTTGCTATTAATTCTACTAACTTTGCATATGCAAGATTAAATTCTTGTTTTTTTACAAGCTTTTGAACAGCTTTACTTTTCTTTTGTTTTGCCTGGTCAAACAAGTCTTGAAAATAAAGTTGTAAGGAAGAGAGGGTTTGAGTTTCTAATAATTCTAAAGCATGCTGCAATTTTATTGTAACCGCACAGGCTGAAGCACCTGCAAGATAATTAAAATGTTTGTTTCCAGAGGCAATAGCTTTCATGATTCTTTTTTGACAGTTTAATAAGTTTTTTTTACTTGCTTGTTTAAATAAAAGTTTCCTGTTTTTCAGCTCTTTAACTTTTTTATCAAAAATTTTTTTTAGCAGTTGTTTAATCTCATCTAATTCTTTTGGGAAATCTATTTTTATTGTGTTGAATTTTCTTTCTTGCAGGTATTTTTTCACATCTTTACTTTTCCTTGTCCTTGCTTCTATAGTTTGTATGTTAAGATTTTTGCATATTTTTTTCAGCCTTTTTTTTTCATGTCCTGGAGAGGCAGTTATTCCTAATACTTTTTGATTTTCAGCATGTTCTTTATATTTTTTTGCTATTGAGGTGTATGAATAATTTTTAATACACCTATGGCACTCGTCTTCTATTAGTAAAGAAACTTTTTTTAAAGAATAAAGGCCTTTTTCTATGTCATTAGAAATACATTGTGGGGTTGATAAAATTATGTCGTTTTTTTCCCATAATTGCATTCTTTTTTTTGGTCTTGTTTTTCCAGTAAATAAAATAATTGAGGCAAACAGTTCTGGCAAATGCTTTTTAAAATAGTTAAGATGTTGTTCAGCCAAGGGTCTTGTTGGTGCAACTAACAAGACTTTAGTTTCAGGAAATTTTGCTAATCTGTCAATTGTAAGCATTAATGCAATAAGAGTATTGTGTGAAATAAAACCGCCATTTTTTCCTGCAATAAAATTATGGCTTTTTTCCAAGGTTAGATCATAAACCCATTTTTTTCTTATCTTTTCAATCTTTTTTATTTTATCCCAATAGATATCACTTTTTAGTAATTTTTTTAGATTTTTTACATCTTTTTCGATATTTTTTCCCTCTTTATACTCTTTAATAATTGTCTTTAGATAACTCCTTAGCTCTTTTCTTTGAGACGGAATACAGCAAAATCCAAATTTTTTTCTCATAGAGAATTTGCTAAAATTAATTTTTTTCATAAATTCTTGGGATTTTTTCTTTACTTTTTTGAGGTTAAAATTTGAATAGCATGTTTTTTTCGGAAGTTTTTGTATCAGTTTAATAAAAGGCATATCTTTTTGTAGTCTTGGCTCTATTTTGCCTTTTTTCCATCCCTCGAACAATTTTTTATCAATTCCCAGTTTTTTGATATGTTTTTTTAAAAGATTGCTGTCCAGTTTTTTAAAAATTTCTTTTGGGGTTTTAGACAGGATTGCTATCTGTTTTTTTATATAACCAAAATCTTTTTTTAAACTTTTTAAATAATTGAGATGTTTTTCAAAACCCTCGATAGTTTTTTTTAGGGTTAAGTGAGAAAATTGTCTTTCTCCTCTTTCATATGTGTCTATTCCAGGAATATCAAAATCTTTCCATTTTGTACTAGATAAATTTAGTTTTTTCCTTATTTTTTTTACAAGTTTCCCACAATTTGGAACTAAATCAAAATTAGGGTTGTGTCTTATTTTCCTTTTAAGGTAATTTTTGAGTTTTCTTCGTTTTTTTTCATGCTTAAATCCTATTTTTTCTTTAAAAGTTTTCAAATCCTTTTTCCCTTGTATATAGATCCTGTAATATAGTCTTTTTTTCGGATTGTTGGAATTCGTAGCAAGAGATTTTTTTTCAGAAATTCTTGGATGAATTTTAAATCGAAGGAGAAGATAACATAAATTATTTGCTAATTTTTCACTGGCTGTCATAAATTCTATTAACCCATCTTTTCTCACACTTCCTTCTGCATCATATAAACCCGAAAGCAATGCTGAAATCTTTTCATTGTTTTGTCTCATTGCAAAATTACTAATTGATTTTTCTTTTGAGCGTTGTCTTGATGTCATATCAAATAAATTTCTCAGGAAGAAGTGTAACGCTGTAGAAGGAATTTTTAATCCCCCCTTAATTTTTTTAGCCTCTAAACCAAAAATTTTTTTTGATATGTTCTTAAATTTTTTTAAAATATTTTTGTTAATATTATAAAATTTTGAAGTTCCGTACATCGAGCCTTCTCCTAAGAATAACCCTACCCAATACATTAAGTCTTTGCTTGTTCTTTTTACAGGCTTTATTTTTTGTTTGGCCGACTTTCCCCCTTTAATGTAGATATATTTTATATTTTTATTTATCTCTTCTTTTTTCACTTTTTTCTTTAAAACATCCTTTAATTTTTCTTCTTTTTTTAATCTATATTTTCCCCTAAATTTTTCACTCAACCCAACAATACAAATGACGTTATAATTTATATTTGAGAATATATTCGCCAAATCTATTTCAGAATTGTCTTTTTTTGGTTCGGGAATTTCTTTTGGAGTTGCTACAGAGTTTCCTTTTTTCAATTTTTTAGCCTTTTTCCATTTCAGTCCATCTTCAAGAGTTAGGAGAGGATGTTCAGCTGTCACAGTAATTTGTGAACCCGAATAGGTGGTTATCTTAAGCAAGGGCTTTGTTGCTTTTATTTTATGGATTCCAATTATTTTTTGGTTTTCCAATTTTAAATTATTGTTTGAAGATAGCACAGAAATATCTTTTTTTGGTTTAATTATTTTGTGATTGGATGTATCTTTAATAAGGTCTTTTTTGTTTTTTTCAAATAGTCTTCCTATTTCAATTAGGAGACCATTTTCAAGAGGAACTGGCTGGGAAAATTCTATGCACTTTCCTAAACCAGTTGGTAAGACAACAAGACAGTTATTTTTTTTGCAAGTTTTATAAATATCTTTTTGATATTTTCTCGGTTTTATATTTTTTAAATATTTTTTTATATTTTCCATAGAAGATAGAAAAATGTTTTAGATTTATAAAGGTAAGGCAAAAGCAAGGAAAAGTAAAGCTATTATAAGTAAGAATAGGTAGAGGAATTTAGAGCCGAATAAAATTTTACTTCCATCTAATTTTCCTAAAGGAAGTAAGTTAAAGCAGGCAAAGTAAATACTTAACTTTGTTAATTGCGGCAGGTTGAGTAAGTAGGTTATCAAAGAAAAGAAAAGCAGGGAACAGATGCCTGCAGTAGAGATAAGCGAGAGGTGCCAATCAGTCATTTCAGAAAATGACCAGAAACCGTGTTTTTTTGCGACTCTTGATTTTTTTGGCTCAACTTTTGATTGAAGAACAGCATACCACGGGAAGCTGCCAAAAGTGAAAAGTGATAGCAAGAAAGGGAGGATTAAACCAATAGGTATTGGGTTTTTAAAATAACTTCTTTTGTAAAAGCCGTATCTTTGAAAAGACCATACTTCTTCTTGCTCTTCTGCTTCATAATAGTAAGCAGTTATTTTTTTGCTAAAAGTGTATATTAAGAGAATTACTGCAAAAAATAGAAAAGAGTTGATAAAAAGATTTAGATTTGTAAACGCTCTTGAAAAAGATAAAACTATAAGTGAAAGTAAGATTGTCAGAATTTCTTTTTTATTCATGAAGATTAAAGCTAGTTAATTTTTATAAAGCTTATGTTTTTTATAGATATGTGCTGTGTTGCATGATTAGTCTTTAACCTTAAAAATTCTATAGTTAGCATTGTAGTTTTTAAGTAAACTGATTAAACCTCTTGGTTTCTTAGCTAATAATAAAACACTTTTAGCAAGTTTCTCATATTTATTTGGGTTTAATATACCTTTTCTAAAGTAAGTATATTGACCATTGTTAGAATAATCGATATAGCCATAAAGCTTCCTATTAAATTCCAACCTTTTTTTAGGTTCTATGGAACCAAAACCATAAAATAGTATATATTTCATGTTTACCATAGAAAACCGTAATATTTAAATATTACTGTATTCTTATAC
>CAZAAB010000006.1:0-15816 GCA_964483015.1 Candidatus Woesearchaeota archaeon
TATTGTAATAGGTTTATTCTCTTAAATCGCTTATTCCTAACAAGATAAGCAGAAAGCCTATCATTAAGAAAAACCACCATAAGCCGCCTTTTAAAACAATCCAGGCAGAAGTTAGGAAGTTGAAACTTGTGTTTAAGGCTGTCCAGCTACCTACCCACGAATAGTATCCTACTAAGATAGTTCCTATTACTAATATTAAGCCGAGTAAAAGTTCTAGCCATTTATTCATCTTAATGTTGTTAGAAGAGGTATGTTTAAAAATGTTTCTAAATTTTTTTAAAAACCGAAAGAGTTAAAATAGTATTGTTTTTATATTTTTTTATGTTAAGTGATAAGCAAATCAAAGAAGTTAAAGAACATTTAGGCAAGGCAAGAAATCCTGTTTTCTTTTTTGATAACGATGCTGACGGGTTGTGTTCTTTTTTAGTTTTATCTAGAAGTATTGGGTGTGGGAAAGGGGTTGCAATAAAAAGTTTTCCTGGGCTAAGCAAAAATTATGTCAGAAAGTTGTATGAGTTAAAACCAGACTATGTTTTTATTTTAGATAAGCCGGTGGTAGAAAAGGGTTTTGTTGAAGAGGCAAATAAATTGAATATGCCCGTTGTATGGATTGATCATCACGAGACTGAACAAGGAGAGATGGAAGGAGTTTACTCTTATAATGTTTCTAATCCTCCCAAAGGCGTTAAAAAAAGTACAGAACCAGTCTCTTACTGGGCATGGAAAATTACTAAGCAAGATAAAGATTTATGGCTTGCTATGGCCGGATGTATAGGAGATAGTTTTATTCCAGATTTTAAAGATAAGTTTGAGAAAAAGTATCCTGAGTTGTGGAAAGAGGTTGAAAAAGCCTCTCAGGCCTTGTATGAGACAGGAATTGGGAAGCTATCAAGGGTTTTTGATTTTGCTTTAAAAGACAGAACTTCTAAAGTTGTTAAAATGATAAAGAAATTGTTAAAAGTTAAAAGCCCTTACGAAATTTTAGAAGGCAGCAATAAAATCTTAGAAAGATATAATCAGATTAATAAAAAATATAGTAAGTTGATTGAGAAAGCAAGAAAAGAATCTGATGAAAGTAAGTTGTTGTATTTTCAGTATGGCGGTGATTTATCTTTGTCAGGAGATATTGCTAATGAATTACAGTATAGGTTTCCTGATAAAATTATTTTAGTTGCATATATGAGGGGGAGCAAGGCAAATATTTCTTTAAGAGGCAATAATGTTAAAGAAATAACAGAAAAAGCTTTAGAAGGTTTAGAAGCAAGCGGAGGGGGGCATGAAAATGCTACTGGAGCTAAGGTAAATATTGAGGATTTGCCTGAATTTAAGGAGAGAATTGGAAATATGGTTAGTTAAGAATTAAGGAGAGGTTTTTCTAAATGTTTTTCTGATTTTGGCCATGTAGTAGCGGAAAAGTTCTAATTTTGATATTCTTTGTTTTGATATACTTGTTGATAGAAGGAATGCAGATATAAGCAAAATAGCACCGCCGTAAATTATGTTAAGTGAGGGTATTTCTTTTAAGATTATAAGTGCTAAAATAGTTGCAATAACTGGAGAAACAATTATATCAACTAAGGAGTATATGCCTGCTGAAATTTTTTTCAGGGCAAAAGTCATGAATAAGTAGGCTAATCCTGTGGAGATTACTCCTAAACATAGTATCCATAACAAGACAGGGATATTAACACTTAATGAAAGAAAGTTGTAAGTTTCGGTGGCAAATATTTCTCCGGGTCCAAATATAAGGAAAGAAGGAAAGAGGATTATAGTTGCTATAAGCATAAACCAAAAAACACTTCCCGTAGATTTTGTTTTTCCCGCGTATCTCATGTAACTTATTAAACAGGCAAAGACAAACCCTCCTGAGAGTGAGATGAGGTTCCCGAGTGTGTTACCTGCAGAAAGGGGCTGCGAGACGAGTATACCAAGCAAGGCAAGTAAAAAAATAAAAATATGAATTTTTCTTGTCTTTTCATTTAAAAAAATTGATGAGAGAATGAACACAAAAAAAGGATATATGCTCCATAAAACAACTACGTTAGCTACAGGTGCGAGTTTCATAGCGATATTGAATAAACTTGTTTGAAGAGCAATTAAAAATCCGATTATAACTACAGATTTTATTTCCTTTTTTGGGAATTTCCAGAATTTTTTATTCTTCTCAGGCATTACAGCCAGTAAAAATAAGAAGGCGAAAAAAATTCTGTAAAAGTTTAGGGTAAAAATTGGTATTTCTCCAGCAAGCTTGACAAAAATTCCTATTGTTGCTTCTGTGATTGTTATGATGATTAATGGAAAGTATTTGTTCATCTTTAATACGCTTTTGAAAAATAAACCCAGAATTTGGCTTTTTTACCGCATTGAATACATTTTTTCCCTTTTACTTCTTCTTTAATTACTCTTGAGCTTGCGCCATTTGTTTTATCTTTGATTAAGTCTTCACATTTTTCTTTACCGCAAAAAGGGGCTAATGCCATTTTTTTATTATTAATTATTTTTTCAAATTCTTTCCACCTTTTTGCTTTTTCAATATTTTTTTTCAAGAAACTCTCAGCATTTTTGTATAAATCTTTTTGTATTTTTTCTAAAGTTGATTTTACTTTTTTGTTAATATTTTTAATTTTTACATTTTCTTTTTTTCCTGTGTCTCTTCTAACAAGTATAACTTGATTTTTTTTAATATCTTTAGGGCCTATTTCTATTCTTAATGGGACACCCTTTAATTCATATTCATTAAATTTATATCCTGGGGTAATGTATTGTCTTTTATCTATTTTAACTGAAAATTTTTTAAGTTTATTTTTTACTTTTTCAGCCTGTTTTATTATTTTTTTATTTTTTTCCTTGAATATTGGTATTATTATTACTTGTGTGGGGGCTATTTTTGGAGGCAAGACAAGCCCTTTATTGTCTGAGTGAGCCATTACTAATGCACCTATGAGACGTGTTGAAAAGCCCCATGAGTTTTGAAAAACATTTTTTTCTTTTCCGTCTTCATCTTCAAATTTTATGTCAAAAGCTTTTGAAAAGTTTTGTCCAAGAAAATGAGATGTTCCGCATTGTAATGCTTTTCCTTCTGGTGTGAAAGCTTCAATTGTTGTTGTGTAGTCAGCACCTGCAAATGTTTCTTTTTTTGTCTTTTTTCCTTTTAGTAATGGTATTGCTAAAAGTTCTCTGCAAAGTTTTTCATACTCGTCTAATATTTCCCATGTTTCTTTTTCAGCCTGTTTTTTCTTTGAGTAGGCACAGTGTCCTTCTTGCCATAAAAATTCCCTGGACCTTATGAATAATTTTGTGTCAGAAACCTCCCATCTAACTATGTTTCCCCATTGATTTATTTTTAGTGGCAGGTCTCTCCATGAACGTATCCATTTAGAGTAAGAGTTGTACATAACTGTTTCAGATGTCGGCCTCAATGCTATTTTTTCCCCGCCCTCTTTTTTCTTTATCCAGGCAACTTCTGGTGTAAACCCTTTTGCATGTTCAGCTTCTTTTTTAAAAAAAGATTCTGGAATAAATAAGGGGAAATAAGCATTTTTAACATTTCTTTTTTTTATAATTTTATTAAAATAGTTTTGAATTTTTTGCCATATTGAGTAACCTAATGGTCTTATAATTAAGGTTCCTTTAACGGGCCCGTAGTCTGCTAAACCTGATTTAAGGCAGACTTGAGAATACCATTCAGAAGGGTTTTTCTCTTTTTTAACAGTAATGCCTTTTTCCTCCTGCTTTTTCTTTACCATATTTATTTTTAGCCTTCTTGCTATTTAAAATTAATGTTTTGATGTTAGAAATGGCAGTAAAAGTGGTTTTAGTTTTTCAGCCAGCCCGTTTTCTGCCACAAGCGATTCTGGGTTTTCTTGTAAAGCTTGAAACATTGTAGAAGAATCTTCTGGATGCAGTTCATGATATGTTTCAACTGCTCTTTTTAAGCTAGTCAGAGAAATATATTTTTCATCTAAATAGGCAATTAGGAAAATACCTCCTGCCACAATCTTCTTGTCTACCCTTGTTTTCTTCCATCTTTTAAAATGCTTTTTGCAATTTATAAACTTTTATATTATCTCTTGGTCAGATTCTTTTCTTGTTATTATGTTGACCGATTTTTTAATATAATCAGATTCAAGAGCAAAGCCAAGCCCTTCGCCGGCAATCTTAAAGTTGTTTATGCCTATTGCTTTCCCTTTTTTATTTATAAGTGGACCTCCGGAATTTCCAGGGTTTAATGCAACATCTGTCTGGATATATGCTGGCAGGTTGTTGATTTTTCTATCTTTTGCTGATACAATGCCTTCGGTTATTGAAAATGATAATCCGAGAGGATTGCCAATAGCTATTACTTTTTCTCCTATCGTGATATCTTTTGATTCTTCTAATTCTAAAAAGTTATGTTTTCCTGGAATCCTTAATAATGCTATATCTGTGGTTAAATTGTAACCTAATAGTTCCCCATCATACTGTTCTCTATCAGAAGAGATTATTTTTAATTGGGAAGCCCTATTTAAGACATGTGCATTAGTAACTATATATCCTTGTTCATCTATTATAAATCCTGTACCCTGACTTACATCTGTTATTATGGTTACTACTGAATTTACGCTTTCTTCAATAACAGAAGAAAAGTCTTGGGAAGTTTCTTTTTTCAGTTCAGAAATCTGATTTTCTATGTTAGCCTGGCTTTCAACTATGTTTTCGCTAATCTGGTTTATTTTACTTGAGATTTCTTTTTGATCATTTTCAATTTCATCGTAAGCCCCCTGTATTTTACCTGATAAATCTTCTTTAGTTATTAGCAGTATGGACAGGGTTATAGTTTGAGTTATTATTAAGATGACAACTAAGCTGTATAACGAGATTATATGTTTTTTCATTTTCTCTTTTTTATTGATAAGAAAAGTATTTTAAATAGTTTTTCTTTTATAGTTTTATAAAATAAGGGCTCGTAGCTTAATGGATAGAGCATTCGGTTTCGGAAACTGAATTGAAAAACCCGAAAGGTGAAGGTTCAACTCCTTCCGAGCCCGTAAAAACTTTCAGAAAGTTTTTATAATAAAAAGCTTAAAAGACAAGAAAAGAGGGCAAGATGAATATAAAAGAAAGAATAAAGCAATTGAAAGAAGAGAAGAAAAATTTATTTTTTAATGGGTTGTTTGCTTTTTCAACCTTATTAATAACCATAATGTTTTTTGACAAAACTTTTTTAGCAATTTTATCTTTAGGAAGTATAGCACTTGCCGGTTTAATAAAATGGAAGTCCAGATTAACATTATTAATGTTTGTTTTTGGTGCTTTGTTTGGGGCAATTGCAGAGGTGATTGCTATATATTTTGGAGTATGGAGCTATTCTGTTAGCAATTTTTTTAATATTCCTTTATGGTTACTAATAGTTTGGGGCAATGTGGCAGCATTTATTTATCAGACCGCTTTTGAATTTAAGAAGCTAGGGATTAAAAAATGAGAAATAAACAGTTATGGACAGCAATTGTTACATTGACTGGAACAGTCATAGGTGCAGGGTTTTTAGGAATACCATATGTTGTTGCTAAATCTGGATTTTTAATCGGGCTTTTCTGGATGGTAGCTATTTGCTTGATTATGCTGCTTGTTAATCTGATTTTAGGTGAGATAATTTTATCTTCTAAAACAGTTCATCAGTTACCAGGGTTTGCGTCAAAATATTTAGGAAAAAAAACTAAACTTTATGTTTTACTTACATTGATGATAAGTGTTTATTCTGCTTTAATAGCTTATTTAATAGGTGTTGGCCAGTCTTTATCATTTATATTTTTTAATTCTTCAAATTATACTATAATTGCTGGGCTAATTTTCTGGTTTGTCATGATTTTGATAACATATGAAGGTTTGAGAGGTTTTAAAAAAATTGAGCCTTTAGGAGTTATTACAATATTTATAGTTGTGTTTATATTTTGGGTTTTAAATTTTTCAAAGATAAATTTTTCTAATTTTTTACAGTATAATACTTCTTATTTATTTCTGCCCTTTGGTGTTATTTTGTTTGCTTTTCTTGGTTTGCCGTCAATCCCAGAGATGAGAAGAATTTTAGAAAAAGATAAAAAATTGATGAAAAAATCTATTATTATAGGCAGTTTAATCCCTTTATTTGTTTATCTTTTATTTACTTTAATTGTTTTAGGTCTTTATGACAATGTCCCAGAAATTGCTACTCTTGCCTTTGGAAAGATTGTTACCTTATTAGGGATATTTACAATGTTAACTTCTTATCTTGCCTTGTCTTTAGCTTTGCAAGATACATTTAGATTTGATTTTAATTTTAGTTTCAAAAAAGCATGGCTTTTTACTGCTTTCTTACCTTTGATAGTTTTTTTGTTAGTAAGGTTTTTTAATCTTGCAGGGTTTGTTAAAGTTTTAAGTTTAGGTGGTTCACTAGCTGGTGGCTTATTGTCGATAGCTATGTTATTAATACATGAAAAAATACAGGAAGAGAAAAGAGAAAGAAATCCAGAGTATAAAGTTAGACTGCCATTAATGCTGAAAATAGTGTTTATTCTTTTATTTGTTGCAGGCATTATTTATGAGTTTTTATAATCTGAAAAATTTAAAACTGCTGTCAGATTTAATTTATTACAGGGTATAAAATTATAAGCTAGACTGAGATTATATAAAAAGGAAAAATGATAATGAAAAGAATTTCAGAGAGATTAGAGTTTGCGAAATTTTGGTAAAAATGCATTAAAAGATATAAAGATAAGGACGGAGAAGACAGCAGAAATTGTTGATTAATTCTCAAATTAAGTAATAACTTCAATCAAGATTGAAGTTATCGATTTGTTTATAAATTGTTAATTCTTGTATTCTTTATAATAACCAGAAAATGGAAAAAAATATCTTACTAAATTTAGATGATAAAGAGACAGGCAAGGTAGCTGAAGTTTTAAGTAATAAGACTTGCAAGAAGATATTGTCTTATTTAGTAGAAAATAGCAGTACAGTATCAGAAATAAGCAAGAATTTGAAAATCCCGCTGAATACAGCTGGCTATAATATTAAAAAGCTGAAAAAAACAGGTCTGATTAAAGAGAAAAGTCATTTTTGGAGCGAGAAAAACAAAAGAATCCCTGTTTATTCTGTTGCAAATAAAAAAATAATTATAAGCCCTAAAAAATCTTCAAGCTTGAAATCTTCTTTACCAGTTGTTTTAATTTCAGCTATATTTACAGCTTTTATATTGTTTTATGAGAAAAGTAAATCTGTTAATGTGGCAAGGGATACCCCCCAACTTTTAGAAGTAGGCAAACAGGCAGTTTCAACAGCTTCTGGATTTTTAGGTTTAGGTATTTTAGAGTGGTTTTTGATTTTGGTATGGCTTGCGGTTGCTATTTTTATTGTTATAAGTGTAAGGAGGTCAAGATAAAATGGAAGAAAAGGTAAAAATAACCCTGATAATTGTTGCATCAATAGTTTTACTTTCAATGTTAGGTTTTTCTTATTTTAATGAAGGCACTACAGTAAATGCTTCTGGAATTGCTGAAGTGAATACAGAGCCAGATGTAATCTCAGTCTACTTTAATGTTGAGACTAACGCAAGCACTGCTAAAGAGGCAAAAGATGAGAATGCAGAAATTGTTGATAATGTGATCACTGAATTAGTAAAATTAGGCTTAGAAAGAAAAAATATTGTTACAGAGAATTTTAATGTTTATCCTGATTATGATTGGGCAAATGGTGAGAGAAAAGAAAAAGGTTACAAAGCAGTTCATAGACTTAAAGTGAAGTTAAGTGAAGAAAATAAAGATTCTATTGGCCAGGTAATTGACGAGGGGATTGATGCAGGGGCATTACTTAGTTACATTAACTTTGAGTTAAGCTGGGATAAACAGAACGAACTGAAGGTAGAAGCTTTAAGGTTGGCAACAGAAGATGCAAGAAATAAGGCAGAGGGTATTGCCTCAGGTTTAGATAAAAGAGTAGGCAAGGTTGTGTCAGTAAAAAGTCAGGACTTTGGCTATAACCCGTGGCCGATTTATAGAACTGAAATAGCAACTGCTGATATAGGAGAAGCTAAACAAGCAGTGACTAACATACAGCCGGGAGAGCAAGAAGTTACTGGGAGAGTTGAAGTTGTTTTTGAGCTAAGATAATTTTAACTTGTTTTTCAATATTTTTCTTACAACTTCAATGTCAGCTCTTCCTTTACTTTTTTTCATAACTTGACCTATCAAGTAGTTAATGGCATTTTTGTCTTTTTTTGCATCTTTAACAGCTTTCTTGTTGTTTTTTAAAACTTTTTCTACAATTTTTTCGACTTTTTGTTCTGACGAAATTTTTTCCTGACCTTTTAATTTTTCTTCAGGGTCAAAAGATTTTGGTATAAATTTGTCAAGTGTTTTTTTAGCTTGCTTTCTTGTTATATTGTCATTTTTAACCATTTTTAATAATTTAGAAAAATGTTCTGGGTTAATATTAACCTGTTCTAATGATTTTTTGTTGTAATTTAAAACTCTTTGAAGTTCTATTGTTACCCATGAAAGTGCAAATTTAGCCGGAACTTCTTCAGCTATTTTTTCAAAAAATTCCACCAACTCAAAATTTTTCCTTAAAATTTCAGCCTGTTTTTTATTTATTTTATGTTTTTTTTCTAATTTTTTTAATTTTTCTTTTGGTGTTTCTGGCAGTTCTTTTTTTAATTTCAAAATATTTTTATTTTTTAATTTTATTACTGGCAGGTCTGGGTCTGGAATAAACCTGTAATCTGCCTGCTCTTCTTTTTTTCTCATTAGGATTGTTTTTCCTTTATCACTGTCATATCTTCTTGTTTCCCTGTTTACTTTTTCTTTTCCCTGTCTTTCTTGTTCATACTTTATTGCGTTTTTTATGCCTTGGATTGAAGAGACATTTTTAATTTCAACCCTTTCACTGTTGGTTGAGACATTAACATCTGCTTTTATACCTGCGTTTTTGTCTATAGCTTTTATATATGATAAAGTTAATAGCAATTCTTTTAACCATGTTTCAACTTGTTCAGAAGAAGAGAAGTTTGGCTCAGTTACTATTTCTATTAATGGCAAACCTGAACGATTGTAGTCTATGTGGCCTGTTTCGGGGTTCCATGAAGCAGGGTCTTCTTCTAAGTGGCATTCTCTTATCTTTATTTTTTCAAACTCTCCTTTTTCACCAACAGGAATTGAGTATGCTCCAGAAATAGTGTTTTGATAACCTTTTGGCAGGTCTGGCCAGTCATAGTGTTTTCTGTTCCAGACAAGTTTTTGCGAGGTGTTTATTTTACAGTTTAACATTAGGGCTGTTTCAATAACTTTTTTTATTGCTTCTGAATTTGGCAGCATTGGCTTGCTTCCCGGTTGCCCTGTACAGACAGGACAGACAAAAGTGTTTGGTTTGATATTTTGTTTAGCAGTATGTCTAACAGCTTTACAATTACAAAATAGTTTTTCTTTTGTTTGTAAGTAGCCGTGTATTTCTAAACCTATTTTTATTTTTTCATCAGACATACTATATTTAAAAAAAACAAGATTTTTAATTGTTACTATCATTAACTTTTTATATGTTCAATTCTTTTTCAAAAGAATTAAAAGCATTCAGAGAAAATGAAGGCAAAACCAGGAGATAAAGTTAGAATAAAGAAAGTTAGAGGTAGTAAAGAGGGTATTTTACTGAAAAGCCATGATTCTTCTTTATATTTGTTGAAATTAAGTTCTGGATATAATATAGGCATTAAAAAACAAGATGTTGTAGATATTGAGGTTTTAGAGAAAAGAAAAAAGAAGAAGAAAAAGAAAAAATCAAGAAGAAAGAAAAGCAAGAAAAAACCGAAGATTGATATTGTCGTTACTGGAGGAACTATAAGCTCAAGACTTGATCCTGAAACCGGAGCTGTTTCTTGGTTAACAAGTCCTGAAGATCTTTTTAATTTTTATCCTGAGTTGTTTGATATTGTTTCAGTAAGAAAAGTTAAAAAGCCATTTATGAAAGCTTCAGAAAATATGGATTATTTAGACTGGAAAATAATAGCAAAAGAGGTTCAGAAAAGCTTGAATAATAAAGAAGTTAAGGGTGTTATAGTTACTCAAGGCACAGACTTTTTACATTATACTTCAGCAGCATTAACTTTTTTTCTTAAAAATTTAAATAAGCCAGTAGTTTTAACTTATAGCCAGAGATCAACAGACAGGGGTTCAAGTGATGCCAGGTTAAATTTGTTATGTTCAGCAAGAGCTGCTATTTCAAATATGGCAGAAATAATGTTGGTAGGGCATGCAGATGAAAATGATAATTTTTGTTATGCTTTAAAAGGTGGCAAGGTTAGAAAAATGCATTCATCAAAAAGAGATGCATTTAAACCTGTTAATGTGAGGCCTCTTGCAAGGATTTTTCCAGACAGGGTTGAACCGGTTTTAAGTTATAAGAAAAGAAGTGATAAAGATGCAGGAATAGATGATAAGTTTAGCGATAAAGTAGCTTTAGTAAAGTTTTATCCTGGAATGGACCCTGAAATTATTGATTATTTAAGCAAGAAATATGAGGGGATTGTTTTAGAGGCGGCTGGTTTAGGGCACCTTGCTATAAACGAGGCAAGAAAAAGTTTATTGCCATCTATTAAAAAAGCTATAAATAACGGGCTAATAATTGTGGCTGCTCCCCAGACTGTTTATGGAAGACTAGACCCTTTAGTTTATAGTCCTGGAAGAAAACTGAAAAAAGCTGGTGTTATTTTTCTTAAAGATATGTTAGCAGAAACAGCCTTGGTAAAGTTGGGGTGGGTTTTGGGGCATAAAAACTGGAAAAATAGTAAGGAAAAAATTGAAAAAAAGATGTTAGAAAATATTAACGACGAGTTTAATGACAGATTACATTCCAAGAATTTATAAAATAAGAAAAAATTATTTCAGGGTTATTTCAATCCCACCAACTTGTTTTGCTAAAAAGTTATAAATAAATGCAGTTACTGCTGCGACAATAAAGTACATTGCCCCATAAATTATTGGGAAAATTATTAGTGAAAGAGACCCTATACTACTTATAGTTCCAAATTGCTGTGTTATTTGTTCAGCTCCCTGAGAAGTGTTCTTAGTTAATTGAACTATTGCTGTCAAAAGAATCCCTGCTATTAAGCCATAAATAATTCCAAATAACCCACCTATTTTTGCAAACGAAAAAATGCCAAGCTTTTCAACTTTTCTTTTTTCATGCTTTTTCCTCTTTTTTGCCATGCTTTTTTAGATTTTTTTCCTTTATAAATGTTGTGAAAAAACCCTAATCAAAAGATGATTTTATTTAGTTGTAACTTGTAAGTGGTTATAAATAGAAAAGTTTATAAATCACAAAATTTTACTGGTAAAAATGGCAATGAAAATAGAAGTTTTAGAAGGAAGAAAAAAAGGCAGCAATCCTGGAAGGAAGTGTAAGTTTCCAGATTTGAAAGGGATTGGAGAGTGTTATTTGAAGTATTGTCCGGGTTCAAGATTGCCAAAAGAAATAAGTTTAAATGCTTATAATCAGCCTTTTTATGAGGGAATAACAAATCATCTTTGCAGAGAATTGAAAGTGTCTGTTCCCAGAACTTTTGTTTTAAGAGATGGGCAAAGGAGAAGGGTTGAATTTGTGGGGAGCTCTTTTAACGGTGGCAGAGAATATTTTGTTTCTGAGTTGGATCAAAGATTAGAAGGAGATGTTAAAAAATATAGAGATTTAGTGATTCATTTACTTAATCAAGATAGGCCTTATTTAGAGTTGTTAGGGGTAGAAGATGTTTTAGGAACAAGGGAGAATATTGGAAGAAGAGACAATTACCATTTTTTTAAGTATCCTGGAGGGGAAAATACAGGAGGAGAGATAACTTATGTTGATTTGGGGTGTAGTTTAGGTATAAGAGCTAAAGAAGGAAGAATAGAGGTTAGAGAAGGAGGAATTCAGGAATCAAAAAACATGCGAAGAATAAGGAAGAGATTGGGTTCATGGCATGTTGTTTCGAGAGACGATGAAAAGATTATACCTCTTGAAAAAGTAGTTGACGATTTTGAAAATATTCCTGTGGCAACTATAAATCCTTGCGGGATATATCCTATAAGTGAGCAACTTTCTAGTGCAGAAATAGATCAACTTAGAGATTCGATTACAGTAATAATGTATGACTGGGTTAGAAATAATAAGTATAACGATGTTTTAATAAGAGAGTAAGGAAGACCTGTTAATGATTAATCACTAATTTTAAATAACCTTTTTCTTTATTTTGTTTATGAAAAAGAAGAGTATTGAGATAAAATCTGGTTTAGAAATTCATCAGCAGTTAGATACTAAGAAGTTATTTTGTTCTTGTCCTTCATACTTAAGAAAAGAAGAGCCAGACTATAGAGTTGAAAGAAAGTTGCATGCTGTTGCGGGGGAAGAGGGGAATGTGGATATAGCAGCAGAACATGAAGCTCAAAAAAAGAAAAAATTTGTTTATCAGGGATATTATGATAATAATTGTTTAGTAGAGTTAGATGAAGAACCGCCTCACGAGATTGATGAAGAAGCATTAAAAATAGCATTACAGATTTCTTTATTGATGAATTGCGAAATAATTCAGGATTCCCAGATAATGAGAAAGACTGTTATTGATGGAAGCAACACTTCTGGATTTCAGAGAACCGTTTTAATAGCTGAAAAGGGCTATATTGATACTGATGAAGGAAGGGTAGGTATTGAAAGTGTGGCTTTAGAAGAAGATGCAGCAAGAATTATTAAAGATGTTGGAAATAAAAGAATATATAGGTTAGATAGGTTAGGAATACCTTTAATTGAAGTTGCAACAAGTCCAGATATTATTGATGCAAAACAGGCGAAAGAGGCAGCATTAAAAATAGGCGAGATTTTGAGAAGTTGTAAGGTTAAGAGAGGTTTAGGGACTATAAGGCAGGATGTAAATGTTTCAGTTAAAACTGGAAAGGGGCAGGGGAAGAGAATTGAAATCAAGGGTGTTCAAGATCCCAAGTTAATTGAAAAAACAATTAAAAAAGAAGTTAAGAGGCAGGAGAAATTAGTTGAAAAAGATAAGAGCAGAGAAGAGGTAAGAAAAGCTTTAAAAAACGGGAAGACAGAATTTTTAAGGCCATTGCCTGGCAAGTCAAGAATGTACCCAGAAACTGACTTGCCATTGTTGCATATCTCTAGAAAGTTGATAAATGAAGCTAAAAAAGAACTGCCAAAACTTGTAAGTGAGAAGAGGAAAGAGTTGAGAAAATACGGCATAAATGAAGAACTTGTCAAATTGTTAACAAAAAAGAAAAGAATGAAAGAATTTCACGAGTTATTGAAAGTTATTAAAAGACCAGAGTTAATAGCAAAAATGTTAACTGTTTGGATAAAAGATGTGGCTAAAAAAACTGGGAAAAAAGAAGGGAAAATTAGGGAAAAGCTGACATTAGATGTTTTAGAAACTATTTTGCAAGAAACAGAAAAGCAGGATTTTTCTCAGGGAGAAATACAAGAAATTATGAAAGAAATTGTTCAAGATAAAAATGTTAAAGAAGCTGTTAAGAGAGAAAAAGTTGAGAATTTAGAAGAAGAAATCAGGAAAATTGTTAAGAAAAAGCCTGGTTTAAGTGTAAATGCTTATATGGGTTTAGTGATGAAAAAGTTTAATGTTAATCCTAAAAGGGCAAGCGAGATAATTAAAAACATAGTTGGTTAAAATTGATTTGGGGGGATTTAATAAATTATGGTTAGATTAAATTATGATATTAATTGGCAAGAGATAAACGACAATTTTATAAATCATCTTTTTCTTTTCAATAATAATAAAAGAGGAAAATGAAGTTACATTTACATTTAATAACATTTGTATTTTTATTTGGATTAATAATCACTGGAGGTGCTTATACTTATCACTTTTCTGAAGGCTGGCCCTTGTTAGATTCTTTTTATTTTGTTGTTGTAACTATAACAACTATAGGTTATGGGGATTTAGTTCCTTCTACTTCTGTTGGCAAGTTGTTTACTATGTTTTTTTCTTTTTTTGGCATAGCAATGGCTTTTTATTTTGTTGGTGTTATAGGTACAAACTTGTTTAAAAAGCATTTAAATAATAGAATATCAAGAATAGAAAGCATGGTTAGGAGAAGAGAAGAGCAGACAAAAGAATTAGAAGATGTGAAAAAAGATATTGTAAAAGAAGCTGGAAATAAAAAAAGTAAGAAGAAAAAGAAATAATTTTATAAATTTTAGTTCTTTTAAATTGTTGAAAAAAAATGAAATCTCAGAGAGACAGAAGAAAAGATATTTCTGATGAAGTTAGAGAGTTTTTTGAAGGAGAAGAAGTTAATTGGGATAAATATCTTGAATTGTGTGAAAAAGTTTGGGGTAGGCCTTCTCAAGATAGTGAGGAAGGAGCATTGGCAAGAGGGGCTTTAGATGTTATATTTAGCAGGTTGTTAGAAAGAGGGATTATCTCAAATAATGGAGGATATAGACTAGAGGTTTATGATAAAACTGTTGAATTAAGATATCTTCTTATTGAAGAGAAGGGATTAGTTTTTACTAAACCTGAAGAAGCTGAGAGGCTGGGAAAATCATTAGAAGAAGCAGTAGGAGTGCAGTATTATGAAGTTAGGGGAAAAAATAGACAAGTTTTATAAATCACCAATCTTTTGGAAAGATTAGGAGCAAACCTAGAATGAAAAGAAGTTATATTAAAGATGTTTTTAGTAAGAAAGGGAAAGTTTTGCTAAAGGGGTGGGTTCATGAGACAAGAGATTTAGGCAAGATTAGATTTTTAGTTTTAAGAGATGTTACAGGCAGGATACAAATTACAGCTTTAAAAAAGAAGACAGATAAGAAAATTTTTGATTTGCTAGACAGCATCAATAGAGAGTCAGTTATTGAAGTTGAGGGTAAAGTTAAAAAAAGTAAGAAAGCTCCTGGAGGAAAAGAAATAGTTCCTGACAAAATTGAAGTTTTAAGTGAGGCTGAGAGACTTCCAATAGATGTTTCAGATTTTTCAAAAACAGAGTTGCCAAAAAGGCTTGATTATAGGTTTTTAGATTTGCATAGAGAAAGAATTCAAGCAATTTTCAAGATCCAGTCGGCTATCTCAATGTCGTTTAGACAGTATTTTGCAGATAAGGGTTTTTTTGAAGTTCAGCCTCCTTCAGTTATTTCTGCAGCTTCAGAAGGAGGGACAGATTTATTTTCTGTGAATTATTTTAATAAAAAAGCTTATCTTGCTCAGTCACCCCAGCTATATAAACAAATGTTAGTTTCTTCTTTAGAAAATGTTTTTATGATCACACCTGTTTGGAGGGCTGAAAAACATAACACTCAAAGACATTTAAATGAAGCAAGACAGATGGATATTGAAATGGCTTTTGCTGGTCAAGAAAAAGTGATGAATGAACTAGAAAAAGTTGTTAAATATATTGTTAAGCACATAAAAAAGGAATGCAAGGAAGAGTTGGAGTTGTTAGAAATTGATTTGAAAGTTCCTAAGGCCAAATATTTAAGTTATGATGAGGCAGTTAAGTTGTTGAATATAGAGTACGGTGAAGATTTGTCTCCTTCTAATGAAAAAGAGTTATGTGAAAAGTTTAAAGATCATATAGTTTTTGTTCATTCATGGCCTTGTTCACTAAAACCTTTTTATATTATGCCAAAAAATCAAGATGTCGATGCAAAGCTTACAGAGGGGTTTGATGCATTGTATGAGGGTGTTGAAATAAGCTCTGGTGGCCAGAGAATTCATTTGCCGCAATTGCTAGAAAAAATGTTGAAGAAAAAAGGTTTGAAAGTTAAGGATTTTAAAAGTTATATTGATTCATTTAGATTTGGGAGCCCTAAACA
>CAZAAB010000006.1:15826-16248 GCA_964483015.1 Candidatus Woesearchaeota archaeon
GAACGTCGAGAGACACGCGCC
Source organism: Candidatus Woesearchaeota archaeon (assembly GCA_964483015.1). Lineage (GTDB taxonomy): Archaea > Nanobdellota > Nanobdellia > Pacearchaeales > GW2011-AR1 > PWGL01. The sequence continues at coordinate 15,848 of CAZAAB010000006.1, forward strand.
TAATACGAGTAAAGCCAACAGTGCTTTGAGGGCTGATTCATTTAGATTTGGGAGCCCTAAACATGGAGGTTGGAGTATAGGCATAGAAAGGTTTACTATGGCTTTGTTAGGTTTGAAAAATATAAGAGAGGCTTGTTTATTTCCAAGAGACAGGGACAGATTAACCCCATAAAGTTATTTTCACTTTATCATAGCAATTGTCAATAGAAAGGTTTAAATATTCTTTAACTTCATATTTTCAACTAAATGGAGGAAAATAAAAAAATGGAAGATGACGAAATGATGGAAGAAGACGAAGAAAGTGAAGAAGAAGAAGACGAAGACGAAGAAAGTGAAGAAGAAGACGAGAGTGATGATGAAGAAGAGGCAGAAGAAGACGAAGACGAAGAAAGTGAAGAAGA
>CAZAAB010000006.1:16258-20360 GCA_964483015.1 Candidatus Woesearchaeota archaeon
AATAATTTTTAATAATTTATTATTTATATGTTTGATTTTTTATTACCTTATAACTGCCTACCGGGCAGTCATTAATTTTTATCTCAACCTTTCCAGGTTTAGCAGAGGTTATATAATATGTTTTTGAAAAAGATTGTTGAGGTTTACAATTTCCACATTCATTGCTGCATGTCCATGTTGACTTGCTTGTTTCAAAATTCAAGATAAAGTCAATTTTTTCTATTTCTTTTTCTGTCAGTTTTCTTAAAATGATTCTTGTTTCGTTTTTATTTTCATCATGGAAAGCAGAGACTTCTATTTTTTCTCTTAAGTTATAGCAGACAGATGGACTCATTTCAACTTCCTGAATAAAGTTTTTAGAAAAATTAAATATAATTACTGAGAGAGAAAAAGTTATGGCTAGTAACAATACTGTTGTGATTATTGGGGAAAGAGATTTTTTGTTCATTTTATTTTACAGGGCATGTTATCTATTTTTAAATTTATTTCTTTAATCTTCTTGTCTTGCTTTAATATTTCTAACTTATTTGCTTCTTCTATAACAGGTATTTTTAAGTAGAATTTTCCTCTTCTTTCTAATACTTCTCCTTTTTCTTCTGAATCTGTAAAAACTAAGACAGGGTTAAATTCTTTTTCTAATAGCTTTTCTTTTGAGTAAAGTTTATAAGAAAATATCCCATCACCTTCCTGGTTTATACAGCCTTTTTCTATTGTTTTGTTTATGATTTTTATTTCTTCTTTGTATTCAGCTTCAATTAAGTAGTATTCTTCTTGGCAGTTTTTAGATTCTATTGCTAACCCGGTTAAAAATCCTTTTCCAGAAAATTTTAGCTTGTTTTCAATCAATTCTGTGTTATACTCTCCGTAATTTTCTGAAGAAAGCGTTCTCATAACGCCATTTTCTATTGACCTGTAATAGTCTTTTTCTGAGCATCCTTTATAGCATTTTCCAGCTGCAAATTCTTCACAATCTTTAGCACAGTTTTCACTTCCCCACGGGATTTTTGAGGGAACATACTCGTCTGCAAGACTTATAAATGCATGACCAAACTCGTGTTTTAAAACAGACTTTGGGTGGTTTTTGTTTATGCTTAAGATATTCATATAACTGCTGCTTCTAATGTATGGGGGTTTTTCTTTTATAACTATAATATAATCATTAGGGCAGGATGAGGATTTTTTAATCAGCTCTTTATTGTAGCACAGTATTGCTTTTTCTTGATATAACCCGCATTCTGGCTCGTAGGTGTCTATGTAGTAAAAACTGAACTTGTCTTGATATTGGTTAAATGGTTCTTGATTTAAGAAATAGTTTGAGTATTTTTTTGCTGTTTCTTGGTCTGAAAAAATCAAGATGCTAATATCCCCTTCTTGTTTCAGTGTTTTGCATTCTTCTAACTGGGCAGGGCTTAAAATAGGTTTGACAAAGAGACTTATTGTAGAGAATATGGCAATGATTGCAGAAACAGCAAGTATTATTATAATCTTTTTTTTCATAATGTTTAAAACTGATTAGCATTTAAATATTTAATTAAGCCAAAATCAAAAACAAAAGATATAAAAAAATGAAAAATATTTGTTTTTATGAAAGATAGGATTGAGAAGCAGGCTAAGAAGATAATTGATAATTTTGTTAAAGAATTAGGAAAGGTTAAGGTAGAAGAAAGCAGGGTTGAGAGAGAAGAAGATAGAAGAAAAGAATTAGAAGAGATTAAGGTAGAAGAAGGTAATGATTTTAGAAAGGGCATGTTTAAGAATGCTCAAAAAACTAAAAATGATTACATTAAAGCTGAAAAAGGAAAATGGGCAAAATGAAAGTGGGTGAGGGATTGGCAGTTAAAGTTAATGGGGCTGTTATTCATTTTTCACCAGAAGTTTTAGAAAATTCTGCCGAATGTTTTGGGATTGGCAGAGAAATGCCTTTAAATTATAAGAATTACAGTTCTCACTGCGATTTTTTGGAAAGAGAAATCGGGAAGGTTGCTGATGCAATAGTTGGGGGGAAAAAGAGGCAAGAGGTCTTTTCTCTAAATTTTAGGTTTTCTTTATGGGTTTCTGAGGAAGATGAGATAGATTATGATGTTCATTCAGCTGGGATGACTCCTTCTACTGAAAAAACAACTAAGGTTGAGAATTATAGGGGATATTAAAATGAAAACTTTAGAAAAATCAAGAAAATATCTGAAAGAGATTGAAAAAAATAATAAAAAAGGCAAGAAGATAAATGCTTTATTGCAATTAAATTCTGATTTAGAAAAAGAAGCCGAGGAAATTGATAAAAAGAAAAAGAAAGGCAAATTATCTGGGAAGGTTATAGCTGTAAAGGCAAATATAAATGTTAAGGGTTTGAATGCTTCATGCGCTTCAAAGACATTGCAAGATTATATTTCCCCTTATGATGCTACTGTTATAGAAAAAATAAGAAAAGAAGATGGGTTGATTATAGGGATGACAAATATGGATGAATTTGCTTGCGGCAGTTCAGGGGAAACTTCATCTTTTAATTCTACAAAAAATCCTCTTGCCTCAGACAGAATTCCGGGAGGTTCTTCTTCAGGTTCAGCAGCTGCAGTGGCAGCCAATTTTTGCGATATGGCTTTAGGCAGTGATACCGGAGGATCAATTAGAAATCCAGCTTCGCATTGCGGAGTTATAGGAGTAAAGCCTACATATGGTCTTGTTAGTAGATACGGGTTAATTGATTTGTCAATGTCTTTAGATCAGATAGGTTGTTTTGGAAAAAATATTCAAGATGTTTTGTTATTGTTGAATGTTATTAAAGGTAAAGATAAAAAAGATGCCACGAGTTTTAAAAGCAGCGAAATAAAATTTGAAAACCTGAAAAATAAGAAAATAAAAATTGGTGTTCCTGATGTCGAGGCAGAGAAAAGAATTTTAGGGTTAGTAAATAACAAAATTAAGAAAGTTGCTAAGAAAAATAAATGGAAAATAGAAAAAATTAATTTACCTCACATTGGTTTAGGAGTTCAAACATATTACCCTATTGTTTATACTGAGTTTTTTTCAGGAACAAGAAGGTTTGATGGCAGGAAATATGGGAAGAAAATTGAAGAAAATTGTGGAGAAGAAGTGTTGAGAAGAATTCTTGGGGGCAAAGAGATTTCAAAAGCAGAATATAAGGGTAGGTATTATAGAAAAGCCTTACAAGCTAAGCAGGTAATTAAAAAAGAGTTTGAAAACTGCTTTAAAAAAGTTGATTGTATAATTATGCCTGTTGTTCCTAAACTGCCCTGGAAATTGGGAAAAGGGAAAGATATGAAGATAGAAGAAGTTTATAAAGCAGATTCATTAACTGTTTTAGCTAACTTGGCTGAACTGCCAGCTATTTCAGTACCAGCTGGCAAGATAAAAAATGTTCCGGTCGGCTTGCAAATTTTATGTAAAAGATTTAATGAGGGGAAGATGTTTTCTATTGCTGGAGAATTTGGAAAATGAAAAATAAAGAAGTTATCTCAGAGTTGACTGATAAATTAAAGGATTTAGATTATTTTATTTTTGCAGGATTTGCAATCTATCTTTACACAAATGGAGAAAGAGAATTTAAAGATATTGATTTATTAATTAAATATGAAGATTTGAAAAAACTTGCAGGTAGAATTGGGGGGAAAATTAAAAGAAGAAAAATCAAAAAAGGAGATTTTATTACTGAAGATTGTTTTTTAGAAACTAATTTTAAAGGGCAAGAGGTTGAGGCAATAAGTATAATTCCTGAAAATAAAAATGACGAAAAATCTTTTGAAAAACAACTTTCTAATAGAGTTGAAAAAGAATTTTTTGGAAAAAAAGTTTATCTTACTCCGATTGAAGGGATTTTGGTTCATAAATCAATTGTAAATAGAGAAAAAGACGTTTGTGATTTAAAGATGTTAAAAAAATTTCATAAAAAGATAAATTTAGACCTGTTAAAAGAAATAGATAGATTAAGAGGAAAACATGATAAGGTTTTTAGAGTTCTTAAGGAGATTGGTTATAATGTAAAATAATAATTATTCTTGTTATATGGATAAAATAGATGATGAAAAGATTGTTATTGCGGATAAAGAATAAGCAAGAAAGAATAAATATATAAGTATTTTTGTAG
>CAZAAB010000007.1:0-17801 GCA_964483015.1 Candidatus Woesearchaeota archaeon
AAAATTTATTTTTTCAAAAAAGAAATGATTAAGACCAATTAACTTAACAATGCACACATATAGAAAGATTTTTTAAGGATATTTGTCCCAAAAATATAAAGCATATTACAAAGTATAAGATTTGGAGAAGATTTGGATTTTGTCCTCCAAAAACTAAAGTGGTCCAAAGAAAGGAAATACTTAAAAACAATATAGACCCATTTAAATTTTATAAGCAAGAGTAGCAAAGCGGTCAAATGTGCAGGACTCAAGATCCTGTGGCTTAGTGCCTTCAGAGGTTCGAATCCTCTCTCTTGCATAGTTCCAAATAAAATTAATCAGAGTTTAAGGTAAAATGACAAAGAAAAATAAGAAAAAGAAAGTAAGAAGCAAGTGCCCTGTTTGCGGCAGTACAAGAATAAAATCAACTAAAAATAAAATAAGATGTGAAAAGTGTGGTTATATAAATAAACCTTTTGAGAAGAAGAAAAATGGCAGGAAAAAATAAAAACAAGAAGATTAAGAAAAAGAGCAAGAGAAAAAGTCTTAAAAATAAAACTACGAAATCAAGAAGTCAAAGAATTAAAACTAGAGCAAGAAAATCTTTAAAAGGAAAAAAAATAAGTAAGAGAAAAAAGAAATATGTTGTTGACACCTCTGCCATAATAAACAAGGTTTTGCCAAAATCAATTAAAAAAGGGTTAAAAGGCAGGATAATTGTGCCGAATGCAGTAATGGCAGAAATAGAAAACCTGGCAAATAAAGGGAGAGAAGAAGGATTTATTGGGTTAGAAGAAATTTCAAAACTTCACTCAAGAAAGAAAATAACTCTTTTATTTAAAGGCAAGAGGCCAAGTGAGAAGCAGATAAGATATGCAAAGTCAGGAGAAATTGACGCAATGATAAGAGAGATTGCAAGAAAGAATAAAGCAACACTAATTACTGCAGATCTTGTACAAGCAAAATCGACCCAAGCATACGGAATAAATGTTTTATTTTTTAAGGTTAAAAGAAAGCCAAAAAAGAAGAAAAAGAAAAAAGGTTTTTTCAAGAGAATTTTTAAATAATTTTTGAGTTTGTGAATGTTCAAGAAATTTGGTCTTTTAAATTTTTCCTGTAAACATTAACTTTTTTTATAAATCCAATCAATTGCAACAATGGAACAATTATGATGAATAAAAGATAAATCCAATACAAGAATTCAGTTGGAGGAAACCCGTTCCTGATAAATGCCCAGATTATATGTAAAACAAGAAGCCACCATATGACATAAGTAAAATAATTTTGAATCCATTTCCATTGTTCTTGACCCAAATAATTTATAGCACTTTTAAAAGAAATACAAGCCAGAATTATTGCCATAACTAATGCTATTAAGGAACCAATTCCCCACGGACTCATTTTACTTATATATCCAACAAAATCCCAATTTTTTCCATTAAGGAGATATAGAAAATGAAATAAAGACCAGATTGCAAACCAGATACCTAATTCTGCCCTCCAGTTATAAGGAAATTTCTCAGGAAGTTTTTCATATAGGGATGGAAAAATTACCATCAGGGGGCCAATAATCATAACTAAAAATAAAATTATAAATGGAACAATTCCTAAAACCCTGCTTGTTCTGATTCCTATTGAAGATAAAGAATAAGCAAGTAAGGAAGAAATAACCAATATTATAAGGTGGTGCCATAATTTGTTTTGCGCATCAATCATGCCAGCAAATAGAGCACCCTCTTTTTAAACCTTATTATATTTTTCCCTGAGCAATAACAATTATAAACTTCTCGTCCTCAAAATAATCCCGCGCCTGTAGCTCAGCTGGATAGAGTAAAATTTAAATAGAGAAAAATTTTATCTTTAAAATGAGAATTAAGTTATCAAAACAATCAAAAAAAGAATTAAAAGATCTTCTTCTGAAGCACCATAAGGCAAGCAACATGAAAGAGCTTTCAAGAAAGTTAAATATTTCCAAAAACACTCTGGATAATTGGTTTTACAACAAAAAAATAAGAATTCCAAAGGAAAAAATTCCTTCCGAAATCTTAAGTAAGTTAGATATTTTAGAGGCAAGAGAAGACAATTGGGGGCAGGTAAAAGGGGGCAAAAAAACATACAAAATAATTCTGAAAAAATACGGTAAAAAGGAGATAAGGAGGAGGCAGATAGAGGGAGGAAGAAAAAGTCCAAAACAGAAACTAGAGATAGAACTAAAAGACCCACGATTCTTAGAATTTTATGGCGCACTTTTAGGAGATGGGTGGTTAAGCAAATTGTCTTATCAATATCCTTCAGGCAAACAAAAATTGTGGTGGATAGGAATTAGCGGACACAAATATTTAGATAAGAGTTATTTAACCTATCTAAGCAAAATAGTTAAAAAATTATTTTATAGAAAAACAATCTTTAAATATAAAAAAAGAAAAAAAGGCATGGAATTTATATTTTCTCATAAAAAACTTTTGCTTTTTTTAAATAATAAATTGGGGTTTCCTATTGGAAAAAAGAAAAATCTTGCAATTTATCCAGAATTTGCAAAAGATTATGAAAGTATGAAACATGTAATAAAAGGAATATTTGATACCGACGGGTGTTTTTATCTTGATGAGACCTCTGCAGGCAATCCATATCCTTGTATAAGTATAGAAATGAAAGCACCAATCTTGATTAAACAAATATATCAAAGTCTTTTGGATCAAAATTTCAAGGTTATGCACCAAAAAAAAGAGAGAAGACAAAGAATAGCCTTAAAAGGAAGGAAACAATTAAATCTTTGGATGGAAAAAATTGGTTCTTCCAATTTAAAACATGCAAATAAAATAAATGCCCTCGTGGCGCAACAGGACAGCGCGGCACCCTCCTAAGGTGTAGGTTGCAGGTTCAATTCCTGCCGGGGGCGTTAAATCTTGAAAACACAAAACCTTTAAAACCGCTTTTAATCTATACTTTTTATTATTGCGCTGGTGGTCTAATGGTATGACAACGGCCTTCCAAGCAATCTTTCCAAAAGATTACGAGCAAACATGGAAAATTATGGTTAAGAAAGCCGTTAACCCGGGTTCAAATCCCGGCCGGCGCATTTGTTTGGCAAAACATTTAATAACTGAAAAAATGAGTTGGAGGAGCATTTGTCAAGGAAATTATCAGCATTAACATAACTTCAATAAAAAATTTAAAAGCACATTTACTAACCTTTTTAAACAATACTTTTTGTATATTCTTATGGCAGAAAAAAACTGGCACGACAAAATCTATAAATGGCTTTTAATCATTCCAGCTCTGCTTCTAATTTTGTCTTTAACCTATTTATTTGCTTTTTATCAAGAAAATCAGGATATAATTAACAAAGACATCTCATTAAAAGGAGGAACATCAATCACAGTATTTAACCAAGCAAACATTCAAGAACTTAAAAACTTTTTAGATTCAAATTTTGAAGATTTTTCAGCAAGAACAATACAAGACTTTAGAACAAGAAGACAAGAAGCATTTATTGTTGAGGTAGACGCAGAACCAGAACAAGCAAAACAAAAATTAGAAGACTATTTAGGCTATAATTTAACTCAAGAAAACTCTTCTGTAGAGTTCACAGGCTCTACAATAGGTTTAGGATTTTATCGGCAGTTAAGAACAGCCATAATAATAGCTTTTGTTTTAATGGCAATTGTAGTGTTTATATTGTTCAGAACATTTATTCCCTCTTTTGCCGTAGTGTTAGCAGCTTTTGCAGACATAGTAATGACTTTATCTTTAGTAAACCTTCTTGAGATAAAAGTTTCAGCAGCAGGAATTGCTGCCTTTTTAATGTTAATAGGTTATTCTGTAGATTCAGACATTTTAATAACAACTAAAATACTAAAAAGAAGAGAAGGAAGTTTAAATGAAAGGGTATTTTCAGCATTTAAAACAGGGATAACAATGACCCTAACTTCTTTATCAGCAGTTTTTATCTCATTGTTCATTGTTATGTCTTTATCAACAACACTAACACAATTATTTTCAATCTTGGCAATAGGGTTAGGTTTTGATTTGATTAATACATGGATTTCAAATCTCGGAATTTTAAAATGGTATGTTGAAAAAAAGAAATAGACAGGAGGAAAAAATGGCAGAACAAGAAAGAGAAGAGCAAGACCAAAGGCAGGAAAAAGGCAATTTAGAAGATAAAGAAGAGAGAAAAAAGATGGAAGAAAAAGCTGAAGAGTTAATAAAAAAGAATAAAGAAGAAAAATAAGATGCCTAAAAAACTAGGAATAAGAGTTTGGATTTTAATTATAGCCTTGCTTTTATCAATCTTAGCCATATCTCCATGGAAGGCTTTTGATTCAGGAGTAGAAATAGCAAGTGTTGAAAAAAATTCTACAGCTTTTGAGCAGGGATTAAGAAAAGGAATGACAATTGAAAAAATTAACGATAAAAAAGTAGAAACAGTTGAAGATTATTCAGAAATTATAAACTCTTTAAGTTTTTCTAAAAACTTTACTAAAATAATATTTCAGACACAAGACCTGGAAATAATCCTTTTTGCTGAAAACAAGCCAGAGCTAACAGTTAAACCAATCCCAAACACAAACATAGAAACAGGTTTAGATTTATCTGGCGGAGCAAGGGCATTAGTAAGTCCAAAAAATGTTTCACTTTCCTCTTCTCAAATTTCAGACCTTATTTCAGTTACAGAAGAAAGATTTAATGTTTACGGCCTTACTGATGTTAACATAAGGCCGGTAACAGATTTAGAAGGAAACAATTTTATGTTAGTAGAAATTGCAGGAGCAACACCAGAAGATTTAGAAAGCTTAGTAGCAGAGCAAGGAAAGTTTGAAGCTAGAATTGGAAACAAGACTGTTTTTCAGGGAGGCAAGGATATTTCCTCAGTGTGCAGAAATGATGCCACATGCTCAATGATTAGATCTTGCCAACAAATACAAGAAGGATATGTCTGCCAGTTTGAATTTGCAATTTACTTATCAGAACAAGCAGCAGAAAGACATGCCAAGTTGACAGAAAATTTATCAGTCAATTTAACAGGACAAGGGGGATACTTAGATAAAAAATTAGACCTTTATTTAGATGACAGTTTAGTTGGCAGTTTATTAATTTCTGAAGATTTGAAAGGAAGAGTGACAACTCAAATTGCAGTTTCAGGCTCAGGAACAGGAAAAACACAACAGCAGGCATATGAACAGGCAGAAAAAAATATGAACAAACTTCAGACTGTTTTAATTACTGGCTCTTTACCGTTCAAGTTAGAAATAGTCAAGCTTGACACAATTTCCCCTCTTCTTGGCCAGAAATTTGTTAATTATCTTTTGTTAGCAGCTCTTGCTTCTTTACTTGCAGTAGCAGTAATAATTCTTGTTAGGTATAGAACATTTAAATCTTCTCTTGCCTTATTGTTTACCTCAACATCAGAAGTAATAATAATTTTAGGAGTAGCAGCATTAATTAACTGGAATCTTGATTTAGCTTCAATAGCAGGAATTTTGACAGTTATTGGAACAGGAGTAGACCAGCAGATTATTTTAATAGATGAGTCAAGAGCAGGAAAACTCGGCTTAATTGAAAAACTTAAAAGAGCTTTTGCCATAATCATAGGAGCTTATTTCACATCTTTGGCTGCTTTAATACCTATATACTGGGCAGGCGCCGGATTATTAAGAGGTTTTGCAGTAACAACAATTATAGGAATTACTGCAGGAGTTTTAATAACAAGGCCGGCATTTGCAGACTTATTAAAGAAAATAGAGAAATAAAAGTAAAATGCTGCCAAAATCTCATATTTTATTCGGATTTTTATTCTCAATAATCTTATTTTTCATTTTTCCACAAATCAACCATACTGCCTTCTTGATTATTTTTCTGGCTTCATTTTTAATTGATGTTGACCATTATTTATATTTTGTTTTCAAAAAAAGAAAGTTATCATTAAAAAAAGCATATAATTGGTTTATTGAAAGAAGAAAAAAATGGCAAAGTTTAAGCAAAGAAGATGTTAAAAAGTATAAGCAGACAATTATTCTTTTTCACGGTATAGAGTTTATCTTAATTTTCTTTTTTCTTTCATTTTCCCATATATTATTTTTCTGGGCTTTAATAGGCATTTTATTTCATTTTATCTTGGATTTTTATGAATTAATAAAAGAAGATTTTCCATTATATGTTAAAATGTCTCAAATTTATGTTTATATAACAAATAAAAATAAGAAAGAGTTTACCTAAAGACCATCATGTTTTCATAAAGCCACCAGTGGCAGTTTTCTTTTTTTAAGTATTTTTTAATTTTTTCGGTCTCCTTCTTTTTGAACTTAAAATTATTTTTCTTAAATAAGCCAATCCAGAATTCTTTTTTCTGCTCATTTATATGGTCTATCCCTCCTTGTCCTGGAGAAGCAGCAGTAAATAAAATAATGTCCCCAAGATTTGTCAAATTTTTAACAAGAGTTTCAGAGTATTTTGTAGAGATATGTTCTGCAACTTCAAAACATAAAACAACATCAAATTTTTTATTTAAGTTGATGTTTTTTGTGACATCTTTAATCAGTATTTTACTTTTATTTATTTTAGCATATTTTAATGCTTTTTCGCTACCCTCAACTCCCAAAACCTCATAATTTCGTTTTTCAAGAGGTTTTAAGTATATGCCAATACCACACCCAACATCAATAACAGAATGGCCATCAAAATTTTTCTTTATATATTCAGCGATTTTCCCAGCCGATTTTTTTGTTTTCTCATCTTCAGCAATTTCTTTAAAAAAATTATCACTATAAACAGCTTCTAAAGGATTTTTTCCAAACAATTTATAAATTTTCTTTAAAACAAAATAAAAAATATTTAATAGTTTGTTAATAAAAAAAATAACATGTATTTTCCTTAAAAATTTAGCAACTTTCCTTCTCATATTTTTCTTACCTTTTATTAGCTTTTATATTTTATGTTTTGAAATAATATTCACTGCGAAATTACAAAAACAAGAAAATTTAAATACCCAATTTAACATAGAACAGAAAATGAAAAAACCGAAATTAAGTGTTATTGTCCCTGCATATAATGAAGAGAGAAATGTGAAAATTTTAATTAAAGAGCTGAAAAAAGTTTTAGATAGGATAAAAAAAGAAAAGATTTCTGATTATGAGGTAATATTTGTAAATGACGGAAGCAAGGATAAAACACAAGAAATTTCAGAAAAAATCAAAAAAAAAGATAAAAATTTGAAAATAATTCAGTTAAGAAAAAACTTTGGCCAGACCCCTGCACTAAAAGCGGGTTTTGATAATTCTGATGGAGATTTGATAGTTACAATGGATTCAGACTTACAAAACGATCCGAAAGATATCCCAAGATTAATAGATAAACTAAACCGGGGATATGATGTGGTTTCTGGATGGAGATATAAAAGAAAGGACTCTTTTAGCAAGAAGATATCTTCAAGAATGATGAACAACTTAAGAAGATGGTTAATAGGAGACAAGCTCCATGATTATGGCTGTTGTTTAAAAATATATAAAAAAGAATGTATTAAAGATTTAGAACTATTTGGAGAACTTCATAGATACATAACTGGTTACTTGCACATAAAGGGATATAAAATAGGAGAGTTAATTATTAATCACAGGCAGAGAAAATTCGGAAAAACAAAGTATAAAAATATAGGGAGAGGAATTAATGGAATTTTAGATTTGCTATTTTTAAAATTCTGGGCTTCTTATTTAAGTAAACCTTTACATTTTTTTGGAAAATCAGCAATTACCTTATGGATTATTGCAATATTAATTGTCATAGAACAATGGATTGAAGCATTAATTAAAAATGAGTTAAGATTAGGCCCTTTGCTAGTTTTTGCTTCAATGCTGATTATTTTAGGGCTACTTTTCTTTATTTTCGGATTTTTAGCTGAAATGCTGGCAAGAATATATTTACAAGGAAAAAGTAAGATATATAATATAGAGAAAATTATAGATTAATATGAAGAAACAAAATTTACAAATATTGTTGGTTGCAATTTTCATTGTTCTAATTTTAATAACTTTATTTACAAAATATATAGGTTCTACAGATACTAAATCATTTACCTCAGTTGCAAAGTATTTTGCCGGGAGTTATAAAGCAGATATAAGAAGTTCACATTCTTATTTATGGGGCTTTATCAATTCTCCTCTTGTTTACCTTACTAAAAGTTTTATTGGATTTAAAATTTTAAATTTAATTGTACTTCTTGCTTTAATTTATTCAGTATACTATATTTCTGGAAAAAATGAAAAAGCATTATGGCTAATTTTATTGTCCCCAATAATTTGGTACATGGCTCCCTGGGTTAATTCCATACAAATTTCTTCTTTAGCTTTTTTATGGTCTTATTATTTTATGAAAAGTTATGATAAAAATGATAAGTTTAAAGAGGCAATCCTTGCAGGGATATTTTTCGGGATAGGAATAACTTTTTGGCACGGACTGGCTTTTTTTGGCTTATTCTACCTGGTCTTTTTTTTCTATAACAAAAAAGCATACAATGCATTGTTATGTTCATTAGGCATATTTATAGGACTGCTCCCCTTATTTTTGTTAGATTTTTATTTGTTTGGATTTCCTTTTCATAGTTTAATGAAAAACGTTTTTGGGACAATATCCAATTTATTAAGAATGGGTGTTTATTCAAAAGATCAGACAGTTTCTAAAAGTTTTTTTGCATTAATCAGCATTTTTTTATTTATCCCCATCTATTTCTGGAAACTTTATAAAAAAGAACAATTCAAGAAAAACTATAAGATTATGTTGTTTTTAACAATATCAATAATCATCATTCTTTATAATCCTCAGATTAGATATTTAATTTTAATTGTCCCGATAATGATTTTAATTTTAGTTGAAAAAATAAATAAAAAACAATTCAGGGTTTTAATTTTAATTTCCTTGATTATGTCTTTTATAGTAATAATTCCTTACCAGATTCAGGTAAAATATGACACAAATGGCGAGGAATTTAAATCTTTCTTAGCAAATATCTTTTCTCTTGAATTGAAGGAAAGATTTGGAGATTTAGTTAGGCAGGATTTATCTGAAATTTCACAGCAATACCCAAATAAAGTTTTTGTAGTCGGAAATCATCCAGATACTTATCAGCATTTAGCAGATTATTACTGGGAAAACAATATTGAAGAATTTGTAAGTATACAAGACTACAATTTATATTTGAAAAATACCAGTGTTTTAGTAGAAAGAACATTTAAAAGCAGCCCTAAAAGGATTAGTGGAAGAAGAGAAATTTGGATTACTGGGGGAATAGGAAGACCAGAAGAAAATACAGATTATGAAAACTTGGATTATGGATTAGCTTTTGAGGAGCAATTGGATTTAGAAAAATTCAATCTAGTAAAAAGATATAAAACATTGAATCTGTTTGAAAAACAATAAAAAAGAGGAAAATGGCAAAAAAAAGATTAAGAAAAGAAGTAGTAAGAAATGTTGGGTGGGATTTTTTTTCTAAGGTTATCGTTAAGTTTGGGGGGTTAATTTTCACTATTTTAATAGCAAGACTTTTGCAGCCAGAGGGTTATGGTTTATATGTTTTAGCAACATCTATAGCCTTATTTTTCATGAGTTTTTTTAGCAGTGGTGTTGACAGAACATTAAATAGATTTATCTCATATGCGGTAAAAAAAGATAAGAAAAAAACAGGGAACTATTTTAGATATATAACTAAGGTCAAGTTTTTGCTTTCATTTTTTACATTAATCTTAATTTTAATTCTTGCATGGCCTCTCTCAAATCTTGTCTTTAAAAAACCCGCCTTATTTTTACCTTTAATTATAGCAGCTTTTTACTCTTTTATTTTTTATTTTGACAGGTTTTTTTCATTTATTTTTTATTCTATTAAAAAGGTAAGATACTTAACAATAAAGGGAGCAATTTTTGAATTAGGAAGAATAACACTCTCAGTAATTGTTTTTTTATTTATAATAGAAATTTATAGGGTAGAAGGAATCATAACAGCTGCATCTTTATCAGCACTAATAGCTATTTTATTTTCTCTGTACTATATTAAAAAATTAAAGCCAGAACTTTTTCAAAAATCAAAAACAATTGACAAAAAAAGAATTAACAAATTTATTATATATTTATTTTTTGGGGGCATTTCTTTGGTTTTCATCTCTTACATAGATGTGATAATGCTTGGAATTTTTTTACCTTCTTCTTACGTAGGATATTATAAAGTTGCGTTTTCTTTAGTTGTAGGAGTTATAGCTTTATTTGCATTTTCGCAACTTTTTTTACCTTACTTTACACAATTCAAAAAAGATAAAATAGGGCCCGCTTTAAGCAAGGTCATATATTACCTGCTTATTTTTTCTATGCCTGCCTTTTTTGGTTTTTTAATACTGTCAAAATACTTTGTCAAAGCATTTTTTGGCCAGTCTTATGTTGTAGCAGCCCCAATACTGCAAGTACTTGCAATTCTTATTATTATTACCCCTTTAACACAGTTATTTTCTTCTTTATTTGAGGCAAGAGAAAAGCCGAAATATTATGTAAAAACATTGTTAATTTTGACAGTTTTAAATGTAATCTTAAATTACATTTTTATATCACAGTTCTTAAAAATTTCCCAGATAGCAGCAGCAATCGGGGCAGGAATAGCCACAGTATCAACAA
Source organism: Candidatus Woesearchaeota archaeon (assembly GCA_964483015.1). Classification (GTDB taxonomy): domain Archaea; phylum Nanobdellota; class Nanobdellia; order Pacearchaeales; family GW2011-AR1; genus PWGL01. Next base: position 10,630 of record CAZAAB010000007.1, read on the forward strand.
GATTTCTGTATTTGTTCATTTTAATTTTCCTGACAAAAAATAAAATTAACATTGATGTAAAAATTAAATTTTTCAAGCCTTTATTTGCCAGCATTGTTATGTCCTTATTTTTACTATATTCATTAACTTTTATTAAAAATATGAATCTTTTTTACGGCATAATAGAAGTTTTATTTGGAGCATTTATTTATTTTATTACAATGCTTTTAATTAAAGGTATAAAAAAGCAAGATTTTGAGTTGTTGAAATTGTTGAAAAAAAGTTAAATTATAAATTTTCTATATTTAATTGCGAATTTCCATATTAGGAACCTTGCATAAACTTTTTCTAAATAATTTCCAACTGCAATTTTCAAATCATAAAAGCTTCTTATGGAATTAAAAAGAAGTATTAAGGGAGGAAATAAAAGGATAAGATAATGTTCAGGATAGATTATAGGCCCCATTTTAGAAACAGGGACTTTATATTTATAATATAATTTTAAATTATCTATATATTTTGTAGCATGTTTAATAATCCCATCAAAAGACCATTTTTGTTTAGTATGAAAAACAATTGTTTTATCTGAATAAATTATCTTGCCATGCTTCCTCATTCTCTTATTAATGGCTTTATCTTCCCCAGCCCTTATGCTAGTATCAAATTTTTCTTTTTTCAGCAAATCTGCTTTAAAACCAGCATTTGCAGTTAATGTCCCGTTGCCATCATTGCTTATAATCCTTGTAGAAATAGTCGGCATTTTCCCGTCTAATTCATAACAAACCCTCCCCCAAAAGCCAACAATTTTTCTATCTTGAAATATTTTATTTACCTCTTCTAACCAATGTCTTTCAGCATGGCAGTCAGAATCAAGAAAAACTATAATATCGCCTTTAGCCTTTTCAATCACTTTATTTCTTAATGCAGCAAAATTCCTGTTAAACTCTTTATAAACAACAATCTCTTTTTTCCCGTATGTTTGGTTTTTAATTGAACCCAAACATTTTTTTATGTTTTCGTTTGGCCTTGCAATTATACATACCGAAATATTATGTTTTTTAATAGCCATTTTAAATCATAAGACATGCTCGGTCCCAAAAAACAGGAATGAACACAAGGGCACTTTTTAGGTTTATTGTCTTTTTCAAGTATTTTTTTAATATCATAATTATGATCTCTAACATTTCCTAATTTTTTCCTCAACTCACAACTTCTTACCTTTCCATCTGGTTCTAAAACAGCAATTATTTTTCCCGCATAACAATTAAAAGGAATTTTCCCACCCTTTAAAACAATTTTATAAACATCATTTAACAATTCTTGCCTTTTTCTGTAAAATCTAGAAGAGTATTTCCCAATAGTTTCTTCTATCAAAGGTCGTATCTTCTCAAATTCTTTTAAACCTAACATTATGTCTTTTTTTGCTCTGACTAAGATAATATTGATATAATCAGGATTCAAGCTTTCAAGGAAGTTAATCAGTTTTTTAACATTTTTATAATTAAGTTTACTTAAAGCAAGGGAAAAACCGGTTTTTATTTCATTTTTCTTTAATTGTTTGAATGTTTCAATTGCTTTATCCCAACAATCCCTGCCTCTTATCTTGTTATGAAGTTCTTTGAAGCCATCAATTGAAACAGTCACATTGAAATCTATGTTTAATTTATCAATATCTTTGGCTTTGTTTACAGTCATTTTAGTAAAAAAACCATTTGTAGGAATACCAACATGCCTGATACCGCGATTTTCAAAAACCCTTATCACATCAACCAAATCTTTTCTTACAAATGGCTCTCCGCCAGAAAGCTGAACACTTTCAAGATAAGGCATCTTCTCAATAATTTTTTCAATCTCTTTTAAGGTTAATTCTTTAATATCTCTGTTTAATTCAGACCTATAAAAGCAATGTTTACAATTTAAAGGACATTTAGAAGTAACAAAGAAAATAAGATTTCTTAATTCTTTTTTTCTAAATTTATTTATTTTTTTAAAAAGGCCCATATTATCTAATGTAATTCATCAATTTTTCTTTATATATTTTTTCACTAAATATTTGTATATATTTTTGAAGTTTTTTCCTATATCTTTCCTGCCTTCCCCAACTTAGATTCAAAATTTTCTTCAATTTTTTAACAGCTTCTTTCTCATTGTCAAATCTCAACTCTTTAAAAGGAACCACTTCTTTCTGACCTCCAGAATTATGAACAAGAGGAATACAACCAGCAGATATAGCTTCAACAGTTGAGATTCCAAAAGGCTCATTTTTACTTGTATGGATAAAAATCAAACTCTGAGATAATTTCTTTTTTAATTTCTCAAAAGAGAGATCATTCAGTAATTGAACGTTTTTTACTTTACCAGCCTTTCTTTTTACTCTTTTAAAATAAGAAGGCATTCTTTCAGCTTTTCCACATATATTAAACTTTATCTTTGGAAAACTTTCAGCTATCTCAACCTGCATTAATTGATTTTTTTCAATAGAAAAACTAGCAGTGCTTATTACCCCCGATCTTTTTGTATTTTTATTTTCAAATTCTTTTATTTGCACTGGGGGATATATGATATTTGTTTTAATATTTAAACACTGATTCAAATTTTTCTTAGTAAATCCACTGTTACATGCTACATCTAGTTGGCCATAGTCTAAAAATTTAATTTTGATTTTATTTATACTTTTATTTGGAATGTTGTAAATTTTTAATAGTCCCCCAACATATTTCCCTCTTTTCCATAGAATGAATTCAGGAAAATGAACATATACAAAATAATTCCCACTATTTTTATTTAGAGGAAAAGAATTTGTAAAATCATAAATGTAATCATAATTTTTAAATAAAAACTGGAGGTTTTTTAAGATTCCAGAATATAACGCAAATCTTTTTGGAGCAAGCAATTTTTTAAAATTATATTTTAATTTTCTTCCAAACTTTTTATTTACTTTTTTTTGATTTCCAAATGCAGAGTAAACATCAGGGATTACGCCTTTTTCATTTAAAGCTTCAATACACGATAAAGCAGTCTGAGTTACCCCGCTAAAAGCCTCTATATTAGGACTAACAACAGCAATTTTTTTGTTTTTATTTGTCATTTTTATGCCTTGTTCCTGTAAAGTTTGGAGTCTATAGCTCCTAAAGATTTATTAATATCAATTTCAGGAATAAACTTTTTTAATTTTCTCAGTTCTTCCCGAGGATTTTTTATAAGATTGTTGTAATTTATGTAAACTACTTTTTCACTTTTTAATCTTTTCTTAATCTTTTCTAAATGTTTTTTAAAGGATTTTTTTTCTTTTTCTAAAACTTTTTCACCAGACATTTTTTCCATAGAGGAAAAAATTTCTTCTAATTTTCTTTCCATGAATATTATCTTATGATTACCCTTAATTTTATTGACGAATAAGCTAAGGACCTTTACACACCCTGTCTTTCCTTCAAGAAAATTAGGATTTTTTTCTAATTTTTTGCCAATGTCTTTAATTTCAAAATATCCTTTTGGGTTGTGTATGTCTGCTTTTCTTTTTTTGTCTGTAAGAGGCCTTATATTGTTCTTATTTAAAATATTCATCATTAAAGAAGTTCCTGATCTTGGCAATCCAGAAACAATTATCATTTTTCTTCCTCTATTTTTCTTCCCCTTAACATCATCTGCCTGCCAACCCTATGCCTCAAATAAATAACTTTTTCAATTTTAAAATCTTCTTCATAAAGAATTTTTTTCAATCTTTTCAAAGAATATTGATAAATTTTAAACCCCTTAATATTGAAAATTCTTTTATAAAAAAAACCGACAAATTTTCTTAAAAAAGACCTGTCTTCTGCATCAAAAATAATTTTGCCATTTTTCTTCAAAACCCTTCTTGCTTCTCTTAATGCCTTTCTCAACTCATTTTCTGGCAAATGAACCCAGACCCTCATAGTAACAATTTTATCAAAACTATTTTTTTTAAATGGGAGTTTAAACATATCAGCTTCTAAAACTCTTGCCTTTGGATTTTTCTTTTTAGCTATTTCCAACATTTCTTTTGAAGTGTCAATAGCAGTAACCTTGCCTAAATATCTTGTCAAAAATCCAGAGCTACATCCAAGCTCTAAAATCTTGTCTTTTCTTTTCTTGTCTAATAACTTTAAAAATATTTTTAATTCTTTTTTCCTTTTCTGTCTTCTATACCTTGTACCTTGTCTCTGTTTGTCATAAGTACCAGTAACTTTTTTCTTTTTATAATACTCTTTAAATTTCCCAGCTTCTTTTCCCATTTTCTAAATATCTATAATTTTATTTATAAATCTTTATATAGTTTTAAATATCTATTTTTTTATAACCTAACATGAAAGTTGAATTAACAATAGATGTTGAAAGTAATCCGAAAAAAATTTTAAAGTTGATTAAGGAGTTGAAGAATCAACAGAAAATAGAAAAAATAATCTTATATGTTGTAACAAAGATTTTAAAAAAATACAAGAAACAGTTCAAAAAATTAAAAAAACAGGGAATAGAAATAGGCCTCCATGGTTACGAACATGAAAGATTTGATGTTTTGACAAAAAAACAAAAACAAGAAAGAATAACTAAAGCAGTGAGAATTTACAAGGAGATTTTTAAACAAAACCCAAAATATTTCCGGGCCCCACAATTTTCAGCTGATTTTCAGCTGATAGAAATTTTGAACTCTTTCAACTTTAAAATTGATTCATCTACAGTACAGTTTCCAGTCTCTCAGATAATCTTTTTCCCAAAACGCCTTCCACTTTACTTAAATCAGCATAGCTTTAAAAAGAAAATAAAAAGAAAGAAATTAAAAATTAAAGAAGAGCCAGCTTCTTGTTTTATTTTACCAATCTCTTTATTTTCTTTAAAATTACTGCCTTTGTTTGCATTCAAAATTTTAACTTATTTATCATTGTTATTTAGAAAAGATAAAAAAATAATCTTTCTTTCTCATTCGTATGAATTTGATGAAAAAACAGCAAATAAATTAAAGAATTTTTTAAAATGACAAAACAGAGAAAAGAAAAAATAATATTTGGAGACGAATTTTTAAGCAAGAAAGAGATAGAAAAACAAAAAAACAATATGCCTTTTAAGTGGTTTAAGGATATTAAAAATAAAAAGATTTTAGAAATGGGGTGTGGTGTTGGGTGGTATGTTTACTTGTTTTCCCTAAACAATAAAGCAGATGGAATAGAAATTAATGAGAGAAGATTAGAGATAGCAAAAGAAAACTTGAGAAAATTAAAAATAAAATCAAGATTAATTCATGGAGATATAAGAGATATGCCAATTAAACCAGGAACATATGACTTTATTTTTTGCCACGGCGTAATAGAGCATTTCCCAGATTCAGAAAAAGCAGTAAAAGAAGGTTATAGAGTTTTAAAAGACAGGGGAAAGGCGTTATTTTCTGTTCCAGCAAAATTTTCCTTTTTCACACCTTTAAAATTCTTTCAAAAAACCATAGACAAGATATTCAAAACAAAATTATGGAGAATGGGTTATGAAAAATCTTTTTCACCGTGGAAATTCAAAAAAATACTGAAAAGCCAGGGATTTAAAATTAAAAAATTTAAGATAACTCAATGTGAAACAGGAAAAAGATTTCCAGTAATAGGGAAGATTTTAAGAATATTAGATAAACCTTTTTATTGGTTAGGGGTAGGAGGAAGATTTATGTATGCATTATGTGATAAAAACCTAAAATTTTAAAAAAAGTTTAATCAAAACTAACCGGGTAAAAAGTTTAGACAAAAACCCAGAATTAAGAAAAGATTTATAGCAAAAATTCATAGAGTAAAAAAGAAAAGCCCAATCAAAACCCGAGGAATAAATCTAAATAAAAAATGCAAAGCAAAAAAGCAAGAAGAAAGAAGAAAATTTTAGAAATATGCAATTTTTCAGCAGGAGTTACCGGCACATGGACCCGTGTTTTTAATGAAGCTAAAGAACTAGCAAAAGATTATGAAGTTCATGTTTTTTCATCAGACTTGAAAAATGGAAAAAAAATCAAGAGGCAGGAGAAAGAACAAAAGGTAAAAATAAAAAGGTTTCCGGTAAAGATGAAAATAGGTTATGCACTGTTTTTTAATTTTTATAATGAAGCAGTAAAGCTGAATCCAGACATAATAATTTGTCACGGGTTTAGGAAGCCGTATTTAAGCCAGGCATTAAAGGTTAAAAAAGCAATAGAAAAAAAGAAGAAAATCAAGATTTTTCTTGTTACCCACGCCCCGTTTGTAGAAAAAGGTTTAAGAAACTGGAAACTGCAAATACTGGTTAATTTTTATGACAGATTTTATAGCAAGAAAATACTAAAATCTTTTGATAAAATTTTTGCCATAACAAAATGGGAAATTCCTTATCTTATCTCTCTCGGAGCTAAAAAAGAAAGAATAAAATATTTACCAAACGGAATTCCAGAGAAGTTTTTCAAAAAGAAAAGGCAAGGCAGGAAAAACAAGATACTTTTTTTCAGCAGAATTTCCCCTCTTAAGGATTTAGAAACTTTGATTAAGGCATGCTCAAAAACAAAAAAATATCATTTAGACATAACAGGACCAGCATCTAATATAGAATATTTAAATAAAATAAAAAACTTGGCAAATAAGTTAAATGTTAAAGTTAAATTTAACCCCCCAGTATATAATGAAAATAAAAAAATAAAAAAAATAGATTCTTGCCAGATTTTTGTATTACCTTCAAAAAGAGAAGGCCTGCCTTTATCAATATTAGAGGCAATGGCAAGGAGAAAAATAGTTATTTCTTCTGATACAAAAGGCGGAAAAGAATTAATTAACAATAATGAAAATGGCTTGATTTTCAAAAAAAGAGAGTATGAAGCTTTGGCAAAAAAACTAAAATTCTGTTTATCAGAAAAAAATAAGAAAGAAAAAAGAAAAATCAGGAAAAATGCTTTCAAAACAGCCAAAGAATATTCGTGGGAAAAAGTAATTAAGAAATTAAAGAGAGAAATTAATCATCAATAAATTCATGAATAATCTGATGAATCTTGCATCTTGGTGAAGAGTATTTTCTGAACTTAAATTTTTTAGCTTTTTTAATGCACCCTTTTAATCTTTCTATATCCCCACACCATATAAGATAACCTTTTTCTGATAATGCCTTTAAAATATCTTCTTGATGTGTGTCAGTTCTTTCTAAATTTGCAATACTCACAAGCTTTTTACCCCTTCTCAACAATT
>CAZAAB010000008.1:0-16561 GCA_964483015.1 Candidatus Woesearchaeota archaeon
ACCACAAAGTTCCTTCTACTGCCTGCTTCACAGCGTCATCAGGGTCTCTTGGTTTTCTTTCTCCTGTCATTTTAAATTAGATTAGCTTGATCAATTTAATTAATCGTAAAACTTTTGAGGTGTTCTTTTTACTGCCTCAAGTCTTGCTTTGTCTTGCCTTTGATATGCGGGTTCTATTCCTTCTACTAATTGCTTTCTTAGACTTTTAACCTGCTCTTTTGTTGATAATATGCTTTCTAATTTGTTGCCAGGCATTTGTAAATTTAATTTTTGCATATTTTTCCACGTTATCAAAGATATTTAAACATTATTATAATGCAAAACAGGTGTTTTGAATCTTATTTTTCTCTTTTTTATATAGTTGCAAGGGTCTATGGTATGTTTTGAAAAATTTTTGCAATTTTTTATTTAATGGGTGGCAGCTGTTCACTAAGGTTACCATAGTGAAAAGAAGTAAAATAAATGGTTAGTTAACAAGATAAAATAAAAAAAGGAAAAGTTAAATCAACCTTAAGATTCCGACAATTATTAGGTATATACCTAAAGCTACTCTTAAAAATTTTGGCCATATTAAAATTAGGAGGCCAACAATAATTGCCAGAATTGCGGAAAGAGTTATTGTTAAAGTTGCCATATTGTAATTGGGTTTTGAAAGTATATATAGTTTTGCTTTTTAGTATTTTTTTGCAACAATTTTTTTTAAATGTTAAATTTTGGCTTATTAGGGTTTGAAAAGGCAAAATTCTTTATTTTTAATGGGTGTTTAAGGGTGTTTAAACAGCTGTTTAAAGCTGTTTGTTGGCTGTTTAAGGGTGTTTAAATGAATAAACAGCCAGTTATTTTAGCTGTTTTTCCTTATTTTTTTATTTTTTCTTTTTAATTAAAATATTGAAATTTTTCCTTATTGTTTCTTATTTTATCGTCGATAAAATAAGTTGAGGAAAAATTTATAAAGTTTGATTATTGTGAAAAAGTATGTTTGATTGGCTTTTTGGAAGAAAAAAAGAGGTTGAAAAGTTAAAAAAAGAAGTTAAGGATAGCTTTGAGAAAGTTAAAAAAGATTTAAACAACAGTGGTAAATGGATTAAACACCTTGATGACAAAGATGGACAACAAGATTTAGAAATTTCTGACTTAAAAGACCAAATTTCGTCTTTAGAGGACGAATTAGAGGGAATTAAAAATACCATTTCTATGTTTGATATGTCTATGTTTAAGGAGCTGTTTAAAACAGACAAACAGCTGTTTAATAAACAAACAGCTGTTGAAGGTGTTCAAACAGCTGTTCAAACAGCTGTTCAAACAGCCAAAAACAAGAAAAAAAGTTTAGAAAATTCTCAGGGGTTTGATAACCCTAAACTTTCGCAATTTTCAGTTATGGAGAGAGCTTTAATTTTTGTTTTGCTAAACACTGACATGAAACTTGGGTATGATGATCTTGCAGCAATGTTAGGGAAATCCAGAGCAACAGTGAGAGGCCAAATAAACAACATAAAGAGGAAAAGTGAGAGTTTAATCGATGAGATAATTGAAAAAAATGGCAAGAAAAGAGTCTTTATACCTGAAAAAGTAAAAGAAAAGCTTGTAAAAAGTGTAAAAGTGAGAGTTAATAATAAGAAAAGTAAGGGGAAAAAGGGTAAAGGCAGGGGGAAAAGTGAGAAAAAGCAAGAGAATAAGGCCTGAATAGCAAAAATAAGTTTTTGTGAGACGTGGCAAGAAAAAAGAAAAGAAGAAAGAAATAAGTGAGGAAAAAGGGTAAAAAGGCAGAATTTGACCTTTAAACAACTTAAAATTAGAAAAAGAAAAGTGGGAAAAATCGTTTATATATAGTAATAAGTCTGCTTTTTCGGTATATAGGAAAACCTAAATTTTAAAAACACTCTAACAAATTAAAAAAAGAATTACATTTCTCTTAATTTAAGAATTGTGTCCAAAGAAGCTATCTTCTTCAAATTTGAAGGAATTTGTAAATTAATCTTTTTATTACCTGCTTTTTGTTTTTGAATCTTAATTCCTTTTTTTATTATCTTGTAGATATAATCCCTAATGCTGCCTTCTGAAAGGTCCATTTTACTTGCCAATGTTTTATAATCTGCTTCTAAACCTTGTTGATTTAGTTGATAAATAAGAGAAAAAACCCTCATCTCCTGGCTTGTTAGCTTTTTTATCTTTAATCTCAGCTCTTTTTTTAAGTTGTCAAGATTAGAAAGAATCTCGCTAGCCTTATCTAACTGGCTTATTTTATCTTGTTTTTCTTGGTTTTTTTGCAAATCTTGTGTTGTTTTTTCCTGAAAATTGCGAAAATTGCTGTCATTATCTGAAACCCTTTCAACATATTTTTTAATGTGTCGTTCATCTGTCTGTCTGTCTGTCTGTCTGTCTGTCGGAACCCCTTGATTTCGTGTGGAAACCCCCATATATTGCTTTTTTAGGGGCTCTTCTTGTGAACCTTGTGTCGTGTGTCGTATTTGTGTCGGGATTTTTTCATCATGTGTCGTATTATGTGTCGGGATTTTAGATGCAGATTTTATCCTATTTTTCCTTACTTTATCAATAAAATTAGTAGTATTTTTAAGTTCTTTCTTAATATCTAAAATTTCTTTTCTTAAATCTTGAATTTCATCGCCTAAAGTAAAAATATCTTTTTTTACTTTTTTAAAAGCTTTTTTTATTTCTCTCATTTTAAGGTAAGGAAGTTAGTTTTTATAAAGATTTATAGGGTTTAGTATATCTTACTGTTTTTTATAGGCTTGATAAGCTTTTCTTGAAAGCCTCCATCTGATTCTTCTTGAGTAATACTTGCCTTTTGGATTTTTCCTTATTGCAGCTACTAAATTTTTATTTTTTAACTCAAACATCAAATCTTTTATAAATTCCTCATCTCTTATGACTTCTTCTGCTATGTTAGAAGTGAAAAGTGTTTTAGGATAAATATGGAATAAAACTGATAAAATCTGCTCTTTTATCTTGTCTCTTTTTTGATTTGAAAGCTTCATAGTTTTTTAAAATAAGGTTAATTTAAATATGTTATTATACATAAATTTAAATAGTAAACTGGTTTATTATAATTGATTTCTGGGTTTAAAATTTAAAAGTTGAAAAATGGCTAAACCAAATTTAAAAAAGGCAAAAATAAGAAGAAAGGAAGAAGTTAAGAAAAGTCTTCACCCTCTTGTTAAAGAGTGGTTTTTTAATAAATTTGAGGATTTTTCGCTGCCCCAATTATACGGGGTATTGCCTATATATGAAAGAAAAAATATTCTTGTAAGTGCGCCTACAGGAGGAACAAAATGTTTGACACCTGACGAAACAATTCTTGTAAATGAAAAAGGATCTGCTAAACTGGTGGAAGGAAAGGACTTAATTAAAAAAGGGAAGAAAGGAAAACTTGTTAAAAATATAGATAAAACAGGAAAATTAAATTCTGTACAGGGTCTTAAATCTTATTCTTTAAAAAACAATAAAATTTCAAAAACAAATGCTTTGGTTTATTATGAAGATATAAAGGATGAGTTGCTAAATATAAAAACTGAATATGGAAGGGAAGTGAAAATTTCTAAGAATCATCCACTACTAGTTGAAAAAAAAGGGTGGACAAAAGCAAAAAATTTGGAAGTAGGAGATAAAATAGCCGCACCAAAAAGAATAAAACTCCCCGAAAAAGAAATTTCGCTTAAATGGAGAAAGGCCTTGGAGAATATAAAAGAAAAGGCGAGGTTTTGCATAACTTACAAAGATTATTTAAAATTAAAAGAAAAAATAAAAAACTTTGGGGTTTTAAATTCTGAAGAAATCAAGAAAACCCTAACATTGTTAAGATTGTCATATAAAGATATTGGAAAGGATCTTGGAATAAGCATTACAGCTGTTTATAGGATTATTCATAAAAAAACAAATTTTAAAAGAAAAGAATTTGAAGAATATTTGCAAAAAAAATTAAGAGATATTAATTTTGAAAAAAATAGAATCATTTATAAAACATATGGGGCTCATGAATTCTCCTTTAAATACTCAAAAAAATTGAATTTTGAGTTGGCTGGTTGGATTGCATTTCTGTTGGCAGAAGGTCTTATTGGAGATTATAAAAGTGGAGCCTCTATATTGGTTTCTCAAAAAAATAAAAAAAAGCTTTTAAAGAAATTCCTAAAAGATTCTGAAAAATATTTTGATATAAAATTTAAAAAGAATAATGAAAAAGATTATCATCTCTATTCCACTTTGTTTGCCGAGTTTATTGTGGATCTCTTTTCTATTCAAAAAGGAAGGGGAAGAAATGTTCGGTTTCCAAATTGGATTTTAAATTGTAAAAGAAAAGAGAAAAAAACCTTCCTTTATACTTTCTTTTCTCTAGAATCTTCCCTAACATATAGGGAGATAAAATTGAGCCAGGCAAATAAACAAAAAATAGAAATTATCAATTATTTGCTTATGTCTTTTGGGATTTTTTGTTCTATACGAAAATTTAAAGCTTACGCTTCAAATACAAAAAACAGAAAAAAAAGAAAATACTATCAAATATCTATTGGTCAAATAAGAAATTTAAATAAATTTATTCATGATATTGGGATTGATCATAAAGAGAAGAAAAGAATGAAAAAACACTTAAAAAATAAAACTTCTGGATCTTATGTTAATAAACATGTATTTGATTTTAAGAAAATAAGAAAATTGGCAAAGTATTATTCTAATGACTTAGAGTTGAAGAAAGAATTAAAAAATATATATAAAGTAGTTAGAAGAACAGGATATATAACTGAAGAAGCTCTTAAAAAATTGTATTTAAAAGCTGAAAAAGACTTTCCAGAAGACCCAATTCTTAAAGACATTGAAAAAATGTTTGAGAAGGATATTTTTTGGTTAAAAATTAAAAAAATAAATAAATTTGATTATGAGGGCAGGGTCTTTGATTTGACGGTGCCGGATGTGCAGAACTTTGTTGGGGGGTTTGGAGGGGTTATCCTTCACAATACTCTCACAGCTTTTTTAAGTATTTTAAATTATCTTGTTCGGTTAGCAGATAAAAAAGAGCTTGAAGATAAGATTTATGCTGTTTATACAAGCCCGTTAAAAGCTTTGTCTAGTGATATACATGTTAATTTAGTAGAACCATTAAAAGAGATTAATGAATTGGCAAAGAAAAAAGGCAAGAAGTTGCAAAATATAAGGGTTGGTCTAAGAACAGGAGATACGCCAACAAAAGAAAGAAGCAAGCAATTGAGAAAGCCGCCACATATTCTTGTTACTACGCCAGAAACCCTTGCTATAGTTTTAAATGCTAAGAAGTTTAAACTGCTATTTGAAGCTGTTGAGTATGTTTTAGTTGATGAAATTCATGCTTTAGCCAACAAAAGAGGTGTGCATCTTTCTTTAAGTTTGGAAAGACTTGAGGAAATGTCTGTTATAACTCCTGTTAGGATTGGATTATCAGCTACTGTGGCCCCATTAAAAGAAATTGCTAAGTTTTTAACTGGCAATCGAAACTGCTTAATAGCTGATGTGAAGCTAGAAAAAAAGATACAAGTTAAAATTTTAACACCTACAAAAAGCTTGATAGAGACAACTGGTAAGGAAATGCATGATTCTCTGTATAGCTTGATTGATAAGTTGATTCAAAAGCATAAAACAACCTTAATTTTTACTAATACCCGGGCAGCTACAGAAAGGGTTGTTCATCACTTAAAAGAAAAGTTTCCCAAAAACTATACTGAGAATATTGGGGCTCATCACTCTTCATTATCTAAACAACACAGGTTTAATATTGAAGACAGGCTGAGAAAAGGCAAGTTAAAGGTGGTTGTTTGTCTTGACGGCGATACAAAAATTCTGGATAGCGAAGGTAAATGGATTAAAATAAAAGAAATAGAAAAAAAGTCTGTGCAAAGTGTAAATAAAGAATTGAAAATTAATAATAATAAAGTAAAAAATATTTTTAAAACGAAAAATAATGAAAAATTATTAAAATTAAAAACAGAGTTTGAAAAAGAAATTACATGCACTAAAAATCATAAATTCTTAACAATCAATAAAAATGGAAATTTAACTTGGAAAACAGCAAATGAATTAAATGAAAAGGAATTCATCGCTACAATTAGAAGTTATAATTCAAAAAAATTAGAAGGAGAGGGATTAAATAAGTATGTATTTGAAAATTATCCGGATGAATACTTCTTGTTTTTAAACAAAGAATTTCTAAAAAGCATAAAATCAGAGATAACTAAAAAATTTGGCGCTTTAAAAAAATTCTGGCATACCAGTCTAAAGGAGGATTTTAGTTATTCTTATTTCACCCATTTATTACTGGGAGAATACGGCATGAAAGTCAAAATTCTCAAGAAATTGATCAATTTGCTAGGTATAAAAGAATTAACAGCATTTGATGCCGTATATGCTGTTTCCTCTGGAAAATATAAGATGTTTAAGCCACATATAAACAAAGATATGATGCGATTAATTGGTTTTATGTTAGCAGAGGGGTATATAACAAAATGGGATCTATTTGTAAGCAACAGAGATAAATCATTAATAACTTATTATAAAACACTTATTAAAAAATTATCTGGCAAAGAACCCTGGACAAAGCTGGGATCAACAGGAACACCTATCCTGGGCTGGTCCTCTCTGTTTTTATGCAGTTTTCTTAAGAATCTAAGATTTAAGCATGGAAGAAAAGCTAGGATTGCAAATATACCTCGCTTTATTTTTAGATTAGATTCTGAACTGGTATTTAGTTTCCTTTCAGGTTATTTAGATGGGGAAGGTTATCTAGAAGTAAAAAAGGATAAAAGAGTTTATGCTGCTGGCTTTTCCACAACAAGTAAGGAAATGGCAGAGGATATCTCAAGATTATTATTAAGAGAGGGTATTTTATCCTCAATTAGGTCCAGATACTATGATGAAATTCAAAAATTGAAATCTGGAAGGGAAATTGTAAAAAAAGGATGGTTTTATAATGTTGTTGTTTTAGGCGGGGGCAATCTAAGAAAGTTTGCTGAAAAAATAAAGCCTGTAAGACAAAATTTAAAAAGGATAAAGAAAGTTTTAACTCTAAAAGGATATACAAACAAGGATGTTGTACCTAATATAGGAAAGAATCTTAAGGCATTGAGGAGCAGAATAAACATTTCAACATATAAACTTCAAAAATTAGGATTAAACCCTATAAAATATGAGTATAATATAAGATCAATAAGCAGAAAACAGTTAGCTAGACTATTGTCATTATATAAGTCAAAAGATAATTTATTATTGAATTTGTCAGATTCTGATTTACTTTGGGAAAAAATTAAATCAAAAGAAGAAGTAGACGGAAAAAAATTTGTTTATAATATTGAAGTTGAAAATGATCACAATTATGTAGCTAATGGTTTTCTCACAAAAAATTGTAGCACTTCTCTAGAATTAGGCATTGATATTGGTTATATTGACCTTGTTGTCTTGTTAGGAAGCCCTAAATCTACTGCTAGGGCCATACAAAGAATTGGAAGGGCAGGTCATAAGTTGCATGACATAGCAAAAGGGAGTTTTGTTGTTTTAGACCGTGACGATTTAGTTGAATGTGCTGTTATGAAAAAAGAACTTGTTGAGAAAAAGATAGACAGGGTTCAGATACCTAAAAACTGTTTAGATGTTTTAAGCCAGCAAATATATGGCATGGCTATTCATAAGGTTTGGGATATTGGAGAGATGCTCTCTCTTATTAAAAATAGTTATTGTTATAGTGATTTAAAATATGAAGACTTTCTTTCTGTTATTTCTTACTTGTCAGGAGGGTATGCTTTAGAAGACCAGCATGTTTATGCAAAAATCTGGTATGATGAAGAAGAGAAAAAGATAGGTAAAAGAGGCAGGCTGGCCAGAGTTATATATATGACTAACATTGGAACTATTCCTGATGAAAGCTTTGCTTCTGTTATGTTGGCTAGGGGCAGTGAAAAAGGGGAAAAGGTGGGTGTTATTGATGAAGGGTTTTTAGAGAAATTAAAGAAAGGGGATGTTTTTGTTTTAGGTGGAAGCAAGTATGAATTTTTGTATAGCAAGGGTATGAAAGTTTATGTAAAGCCTGTTGTTAAAAGGCCTCCTACAATTCCTTCATGGTTTTCTGAAATGCTGCCTTTAAGCTTTGATCTTGCTAATGAAATAGGCAGATTTAGAAGATTGATAGAAGAAAAAATGAATGAAAAGAGGGAAGAGGTTGTTCAATTTATTAAAAAATTTTGTTATATTGAAGATAAAATTGCTGAAATGGTTTATGATTATATGTCTCTGCAGTATAGATATAAGGGGTTGCCTTCAGATAAAAAAATTGTTATAGAGAATTATAAAAGTGATAAAGATTACTGGGTTTTCCATACTTTATACGGGAGGAGGGTAAATGATGCCTTGTCAAGAGCTATGGCTTATTTAATAGGGCAGCAGAAAACAAGAGATATTGAGGTTGGAATAAGTGACAATGGATTTTATCTTGCAGGAGAGGGAATAGATAAAAATAAAGTAAAAAAAGCTTTGGGTTTTTTGAAGGTAGAGAATATTGAAGAAATACTAAAACAGACTATTAAAAAAACCGAGTTATTGAAAAGAAGGTTCAGGCATTGTGCTGGCAGAAGTTTAATGATTTTGAGGCAGTATAAAGGCAGGAAGAAAAGTGCCGGGAAACAGCAGGTTAAAAGTCATTTCTTGTTGGCAGCAATAAGAAAAATAAGCAAAGAGTTCCCTATACTTAAAGAGGCAAAAAGAGAAATTTTAGAAGATGCCATGGATGTTCAAAATTCAAAGAAGATTATTAAGGGTTTGAATAACAAAGAGATTAAGACTAAATATGTTGAGACAAGAATTCCTTCCCCGTTTGCCTTAGGGTTAATAATTCAGGGAAGAAGTGATTTGATAAAAATGGAAAATAAAATTGAGTTTTTAAAAAGAATGCATAAAGAAATTAAAAAGCAAGTAAAATAATACAATAGATTATTTAAATAAGGTTTTTTATTTGCAATTATGGTAGAAGTTTTATATAGGTGTGAGAAATGCGGGTATGTTTCCAGGAATAAAAAAGAGGTTGAAGATGAAGAAGATTGGCCTGTGCGTGGGAAAAAATTGCCTGTTGGATTGATATATAAAACAGCTGATAAAAATCTGTGGGGGAGAAGTGAAAATGCCTGTCTTGTCACTGGAGTTAGATTTATTTCTGATAAAAGTGTGAAAAGAGACGGGGTATTGTTCTGCCATTATTTTTCTTACTCTGTTAATGAGTTTATACAACATCTTCTTTTTCGGGGGGTTTCAATTCTTGGTACCGGCATGTTAACATTAAGAAAGTCTAGAAATATAGAAGATAACTTGTCTTCTAATATGTTTCCTTTAAGTAAACAAGAACTTGAAGAGATTTTATGGTCTACAGAAAATGAGGGCTTGCAAGACCTTTTAAAACATTTTGAAACTGTAAGTGATTATAAACCAGAAAATATTGAATTGTTAAAAGAAAATTTAATAACTGAGATTCCTTTAAGTGTTAGAGGTTTAGCATACTTCTAATTTGCTTATGTTTGTATTGTTTAGTATATATTACAAATTTTTAAATAAGTTCTTTTTTATATAAAATGATGAGATTCATAAAAATTAAGAACCTTCCTGAAGGGTTTGTTATTGCAGATAAAAATCTAGAAAAATTGTATCCTTACTTGTTGAAAAGAGAAAAGTTTGTTATTGAGCCGGGAGAAGAGAGCAAGAACATTTATACATATTTTGATATTTTAAAAAACTTGCCTGCAGATACCGAACAAATTGTTGCTTTTGGTGGCGGGGTGGTTGGGGATTTGGCAGGTTTTGTAGCTAGCACTTTTAAAAGGGGGGTTTCTTTAATCCATGTTCCAACTACTCTATTAGCTATGGTAGATTCTAGTGTTGGAGGAAAAACAGGGGCTAATTTGGGTGGTAAAAAAAATTATGTTGGCACTTTTTATTCTGGAGATATTTTAATTGATACTTCTTTTTTGAAAAGCTTACCTGAAAAAGAATTTAAAAACGGGATAGCTGAAATTGTTAAGTGTGGGATTTTATTTGGAAAGCCTTGTTTAGAAAGATTGAAGATAGGGATAAATAAAGATGATCGGGATTTAAAAGAAATTATTAAAAATTGTGTTAAGTTAAAATTAGATGTTGTGAAAAAAGATTTAAAAGATAAAAATTATAGGCATGTTCTTACTTTTGGGCATACAATTGGACATGGAATTGAACTACTGGCTGGTTTAAAGCATGGTGAAGCAGTTTCTATTGGAATGGTAAAAGAAGCAGAATTGGGAGAGAGTTTAGGCTTAATTGAAAAAGGAACCTCAAAAAAAATTGAAAATATTTTGAAAATTAATGATTTGCCTTTTGAATTTCCTGATATTGATGCTGAAAAAGTGGTTGATTTGATAAAAAAAGATAAAAAAGGAAGGTTAGTTTTTGCTTTTTCTAAAGACGATTTTAAGGTTAGGGTAGGAGAAGATAAGGTAAGAGCTGTTTTAAAATGAGATTCATTAATAAGGCTGTTTGGTTAGAAGAAGGCATTTTAGTTATTGCTGACCTGCATATAGGTTATGAAGAAAACTTGATTAAAAAGGGTGTTTTCTTGCCAAGAATGCAGTATAAAAAAACAATAAAAGATTTGGAAAGAATATTTTGTTTATTGGAGGAGGAGGATAAGAAAGTTGAGAAAGTGATTATTTTGGGAGATTTAAAGCATGAGTTTGGTTCTATAAGTAGGCAAGAATGGAAAGAAACTTTAGATTTGATAGATTTTTTGAAGGAAAATGGTAAAAATGTTATCTTGATTAAAGGCAATCACGACAATATTTTAAATCCAATAGTAAAGAAAAAAGGTTTAGAAGTAAAAGAGTATTATATTAAAGATGACAAGGCCTTCATACATGGTGATAAAAAAGTTAGTTTAGATAAAAAGGTTAAATGCCTGTTTCTCGGGCATTTGCATCCCGCAATAACTATTAAAAAAGAAGCTAAGCAAGAAACTTATAAGTGTTTTTTAACAGGCAGGTGGAAATCAAAACAAGTAGTAATCTTGCCTTCATTTTTCCCCTTAACTGAGGGCAGTGATGTTAATTTTTATGATACTAATCTTGATTTTAACTTTAATTTAAAAAATTTTAATGTTTATGTGCCTATTGAAAATGAGACAAGAGTTTTAGAGTTTGGTAAGGTTAGTAAGGTTGGCAGGTTGATTTAAGATTGTCTTTCTTCTGAAAAATCTATTGTTAACTGAAAGCCCTTGATTATTTTTAAAATCAAATTTATAATTAATGCCATAATTAAAGAAGCTGGAAAAACTATGACTGCTAAAAACAAGGGAAAGGTAATAAAAGCAAAAGAAGAGAAAAACATATCTAAGATAAAAGGCATTTGAAATTGCATGTTCCCTGCTGTATATTGAAAAGGTGTTGCTAGCGATATTAAAGAAAAAATTATTCCCTCAATTAAACCAAAAATAACAGCCCATAAAGTTGAGAATAGAGCAAATTTCAGAACCCCTATTCTTTTTATTTTTGCCATTTTCCCTCTTTTTCTTATTTGCATATGTTTTTAGATTTATAAAGATTTTGGAGGTTGATTATATCTTCCACTTGCCGTTTTTCTGAATTATTTTATTGTCAAGAATTATCTTGCATTTAGACATGTCTTTAACTATGTCAAAATGGATTGCTGAATCGTTCCCGCCGCCATTATCTTTATATGCCATTCCTAATGCTAAATGAATTGTTCCTGCAATTTTTTCATCAAATAACAAGTTATTTGTGTATTTTGTTATTTGCTGGTTGCATCCAATCCCAAATTCTCCTATATATCTTGAATTTTCATCTGTTTCCAATAATGCTTTCAATAAATCTTTTCCTTGTTCTGCATCATAATCTATTACCTTGCCATTTTTAAATTTCAGATAAACTCCTGAAATTTTCTTGCCTGAATAAATTCTTGGATATTCAAATTTTATTTCTCCTTCTAAACTTTCTCTTGCTGGTGCCATGAAAATTTCCCCACCAGGCATATTTTCTAAGCCAGTATCTGCTTTTGAGTTTTTTCCAGCTATTGAAAATGTTAAATCAACTCCCCTGCCTTTTAATTCTACTTTTCTGCCTTTTTCAAATTTTTTGTTTATTTTTTTTAATTTTTTTGAAAATTTTTTCCAGTCAATTAAACATGCCTTATAAACATAGTTCTCCCATTCTGTCAACGACATTGAAGCTTCTTGGGCATGGGCTTGACAAGGATATGCTATGGTCACTCTTCTCATTTTTGGCCTTGAGTTACAAATATAGTTTGAAATTGGCTTTGTTGCTTTTTGTCTTGCTGTTATTTTCTTACTGCTTGCAGAAGTTAGGTTTCTAGTGTTTTCTTCTGTGTCAATACCTATATATGCGTCAGCATCTTTTACCTGTTCAAAATATTTTTCTGGAAAATGTTCAATTTGATGTTTTTTTGCATATTTGTAGAAAAAATCTGACGTGTTTGGCAAACCTACCTTAACTATCGGGTAAGCGCCTTGCAAAACAATTTCTTTGTAAAGTTCAACAAGAAAGGGTACTGCTTCGTAACCCCCAGAAATGATAACTTTTTCCCTTGGCTTTACTTTTATTGAATAGTTTACAGCTATTTTTGCTAATTTTCTTGTTCTTAAATCTAACATCTTAATTTTCCAGAATTCTAAGGCAATTCCTAACCTCACCTCATATTCAGTTAAATTTTCTTATTTAAAAATTTAACTGAATTAAAACGCCCGGACTAGGAATTGAACCTAGATGCCGTATAGGCCTGGTTTTCGAGACCAGTGCAATACCATTCTGCCATCCGGGCTATTTTTGTAAAATTATAAAAGAAAAAAGGGTTAAAAACTTAATTAAAGGGTAATTTAAATAAAGAGAGTTCAGCCAGTATACTTGGCTTTTTTCTTATTAATATTTTGACCTACCTGGGGCATTGGTATATGTATTGGCAGGTTAAATTCTTCTTCAAATCTTAAAGCTCTAAGACTGCATTTTTTTAATACTGTATTGAATACTGGTATTCTGACTTCATCTGGTATTTCTTTTTTCTTCCACTTTTTCTGGACTTGTTTTGCTTTCTTTTTTTCTAATAAAGCAATTACATTACCTTCTAAGTTTATTTTGGCCATATCTGGAGAATAGTTAATAGTGAATTTAAAACCTATTTTTAATGGTGTTTGTTTTTTATCCACCATATCTATTTCCTGCTCATCTATTGAAGTGACATCTACATTAGAATTAATGTTTATTTTGCCTTTCTTTGCTTTCTTTTTTTCTGCTTCTATTTTTTCAAGGTTGAAACCAACTATCCTCATTTTAACTTATTTTTATTTATTTAAATAAGAATTTATATTAAGTCTTCCTCACTAACAACTACAAAATCTCCTAATGCTATTATTGCGTTGTAAGGAATCAAAACTTCTTTATTTTTAGTAGTTTCTAAGCTGAGGTTCTTGATGTAGGGTGTTGGGTCTTTAACTACTAGCTGTATTAACTCGCCAACTCTTGTCTCAAAAGTTATGTCTTTAACCATCCCAAGCCTTTTACCTTCTTTTGTAACTACTAATTTGCCCTGCACTTCACTGAACGGCTTTTTTTCAATCATGTTCAAGTCAAGAGAGATTTGTTTATAAAGTTTTCTGTTGTTTATTGTTTATTTTATATTTAATTTATTAAATTATTTTTACTATGTATAAAATCAATAAAAAAGAGGAAAAAGTCTCTCACCCCTGTGTTTCTTATGGAAATGATAAAAAGGTTTATAAAGAGAAAATCTAACTGGTTTTTTTATTTTTATTTATAAAATTAATTATTATATAATATATATAATATAATATAATTATTATATAATATATAATAGGAAGAATATTTTATACAATAATAGTTCCACACGAAATCAAGGAATGGAAATTTCTTGCGTTTTCATTTTTAAGTGAATATAAAATTTAGTTTATCGACGAGAAATCACATTTGATTTTTGTTTCCACATGAAATAAGGGTGTGACATATATGTTAGAAAATATAAAAATTTATAAAGAAATGTGTTTTGAAAATTAATGCTTACTAAATTTTTTTATAATATTATAAAAAAGAGACAAAAAGATGGTTCAATTAGATAAAATATTTGATTCTTATTCAGAAAATAATATATTTAATAATAAAAATGTTTTGCAAAGCAATTATAAGCCAGAAAACATTCCTCATCGGGACGAGCAGATAGAGCAGATAGCGACTATGCTGGCCCCTGCATTAAGAAATGAGAGACCAAGCAATTTGTTTATTTATGGTAAGACAGGTACTGGGAAAACTTTATCTACTAGATATGTTAAAAATGAAATGTTAAAGAGGGCTGAAAAAGGTTCTAAAGAGTTGAGGATAGAGTATTTAAATTGTAAGTTGAGGAAAGTGGCTGACACAGAGTACAGGATTCTTGCTGAGTTAATCAGAAAATTGGGGGGGAGTGTTCCTGCTACTGGCTTACCGACTGATAAAGTTTATAGTAAATTTGTAGAAATGTTAGAAAAAGAAGAAAAGATAATTGTTTTAGTTTTAGATGAGATTGATAGAGCTGTTGAAAAAATATCAGATAGTTTTCTTTATAATTTAACAAGATTAAATTCAGAGTTGGGAAAAACCCAGTTAAGTTTAATAGGGATAAGCAATGAGTTGAATTTTTTAGAAAATATTGACCCAAGAGTAAGGAGCAGTTTAAGTGAGGAGGAAATTGTTTTTCCGCCATATAATGCTATTCAGCTTCAGGAAATTTTGAAAAAGAGGTCAATAGATGCTTTTAGAAAAGGGGTTTTACAAGAAGGGGTAATACAAAAATGTGCAGCTTATGCTGCGAGAGAGCATGGAGATGCAAGAAGGGCCTTAGACTTGTTGAGAATAGCTGGAGAGCTTGCTGAAAGAGAGGGGAAGAAGAGAATAAAACTGAAGCATGTTGACTTGTCTAACAGGAGAATAGACAGGGATAAAATTTTAGATGTTGTAGAGACAGCCCCAAAACAGTTTAGGTTAACCTTGTTAGCTATAATTTATTTGTCTGAAGACAATAAAAAAGAGAAAAATAAATTTTACACAGGTGATGTTTATAATGAGTATGTTAGTTTATGTGGTAAAAGCAAGACAGAGTCTTTAACACAGAGGAGAGTTTCTGATATAATAGCTGAGATTGATATGTTGGGCATTATAAATGCAAGGGTTATTAGCAAGGGAAGGCATGGCAGGACAAGAGAAATTAGGTTAAGCATTCCTGAAAAGGTTAAGGCAAAGGTAAAAAAAGTATTGTACGAGAAGTTAGATTTTTAGCAAAAGATGGACGAAAAAATATTAAAGTTTTGTTTAGAAAAAGGGATATTGTTAGATACTGAGATGCACAACCTACTTTCTAATTTTGATGAAAATACAGCGAGAAAGATAATTGAGAAAATTTCTAGTTTAAGTGAGAGAGTAATAACTAAATCTGTCATAAGCAAGAATGCAGAGAAAATCACTCAACTAATTAAAGATGATAAGGTCATAGATAAGTTAAAAGTTGAGATGAATCTTTCTTTAGAAATTGAAAGGGAGAAAAGTGTAAAGAAGAGGAAAGAAGAGAATAAAGAAGAAGAGGAAGGGGGAAAGAGAGGTATGAGGATTTTGAAAAATCTTGTTAATAAAACAAGAAAAATAGAGGCAAAAGATTTTGTTCAGTATTTTAGAAATAGGTACAGCAAGATGAAAAGAATATTAAGGAACAGGGGCGAGTTGAAAAATTTAATGGCAATTGACAAGCTAGGACAGAGAAGGAGAGATGTTAGTGTTATTGGGATTGTTAATGAGAAGAGAAGCACGAGAAATAACAATCTTCTTCTTGAAGTTGAGGATTTGACTGGAAAAGTCAGAATTCTAATTAATAAAGATAAGAAAGAGATTTTTGAAAAAGGGAAAGACATTTTGCCAGATGATATAATCGGTTTTAGGGGTTTTGGGGACAGGGAAATCATATTTGTTAATGATTTTGTTTATCCTGATTTAATGAAACAAGAGAGAAAGACAATTGACAAAGATGAGAGAGTTGTTTTTATTTCTGATTTACATTTAGGCAGCAGTTTTTTTCTTAAAGAAAATTTTGAGAGATTTATAAAGTGGGTGAATGGGGGGGAGGGGGAAGAAGAACAGAAAGAAGAAGCGAAAAAAGTCAAGTATATTTTAATTACTGGCGATTCTATTGACGGGGTGGGTATTTTTCCTGGGCAAGAAGAGCTTTTAGATATTAAAGATATTAAAAAACAGTATGAAAAACTTGCTTTTTACTTAAGACAAATTAGAGAAGATATAAAAATCATTATGTGCCCTGGCCAGCATGACGGTGTTAGGGTTGCTGAGCCACAGCCTATGATTGGAAAAGAGTTTGCTTCTTGTTTATACAATATTGAGAATTTGACTTTAGTCAGCAATCCTGCAATGATTGAGATTCTTGATAAGAAGGGCAAGGGCATGAAAATAATGATGTATCAGGTAATGTGTTTGTTCCTCGTGCTAATTTATTA
>CAZAAB010000009.1:0-15423 GCA_964483015.1 Candidatus Woesearchaeota archaeon
CTGAGAAAAGCAGTGATATTGATTTATTTATTGAAACCAGTGTCAAAAAAGAGATTAACTTAAGAAAATTTGAAAACAAACTAGACCATAGTATCCAGCTTTTTAAAAAGGCAGATGTTAATGATTTGCAAGATCATTTGTTTAACAATGTTGTAAATGGGATAAAATTATATGGTAGGTTTAAATTAAAATGAGAGGTTTAATGAGTTGGAGGGAATGCAAGAGAAAGTTTATTAGAAAGGTTACAGTTGATGAAGAAAGAGTGGAATCAATAAAAGAAAAAGCATTAAAAAGATTGAAAAGAGCGAGAAAAACAAAGACAAGCAAGGAAAATATTTGCTTTATTGTGGAAGATTATTATGAAGTCATAAAAGAATTACTTGTCGCTTATTTATTGAAAAATGGTTTAAGATCAAGAAATCATCAATGTTTAATTTCATATTTTTATAAAAAAACAGGTTATGAAGAAGAAGCTTATTTAATTTCACAGATGTCTTTTTTTAGGAATAGACTAAATTATTATGGAGAAGACATCCCCTTAGAATTTTATTTAAAGAATAAGAGGGATTTTGAAAGAATAATAAAGCTCATTTTAAGCTTAACTGATAAAAATAAAAAGAGGCAGAATGGCAAGAAAAGTTGAAGATATTTTTAAAAAATACGGCCGAAAGTTGGAAAAAGAGGTTGACAGTTATGAAGAGAGACAGGATTCGTCAAAAGAGTATTTGCAATTTAAACAAGATATGCTGCCAGAGTTGTCAAGATATGAGAAATTATGTAAGGGTCTTGGAAGTGTTATCAATTTAAATGTTGCAGAAAAAGATAAGAAGAAAATTCAAAAACAGCTAGATATAGCTCACTTAAACGTTTCTCCTTCGCAAGCATTAACTCTTGCTATAATGGTCTTGCTTTTAAGTTTTTTTATTGGTGTTTTAGTCAGTATTTCTTTTTATATTTTAACTGGAAATTTCCCGTTTATTTTTCTTTTTATGATTTTACTTGCTTCATTATTTTTATTTTATTATTTTTATTCCCAGCCATCAAGACTTGCAAATAAATGGAGGTTAAAAGCTTCAAGCCAGATGGTTCCCTGTATTTTATATATTGTTGCTTATATGAAGCATACAAGCAATTTAGAAAGAGCCATACAATTTGCTTCAGAGCATTTAGATGAACCATTAAGTTTAGATTTAAAAAAAGTTTTCTGGGACTTAGAAACAGGCAGGTTTTCAAATATTCAGGAAAGTTTAGAAAGTTATTTAGAAACATGGAGAGAAAGCAATCCAGAGTTTATTGAGTCTTTTCATTTAATAGAGAGCAGTTTATATGAACCATCAGAAAGCAAGAGAATAGGGGTTTTGGAAAAAGCATTACAGGTTATTTTAGACGGGGTTTATGAAAATATGTTGAAGTATTCAAGAGAAATTAGAAGCCCTTTAACTAATATTTATATGTTGGGAATTGTCTTGCCTACTTTGGGAATTGCCTTACTGCCTTTAGCTTCAACATTAGTAACAGCAATAAAATGGTATCATGTTTTTTTATTGTTCAATTTAATAATACCTTTTTTTGTTTTTTATCTTACTAGCGAGATTTTGTTAAAAAGACCTGGAGGTTATGGAGAGA
This sequence comes from Candidatus Woesearchaeota archaeon, assembly GCA_964483015.1. Taxonomy (GTDB): domain Archaea; phylum Nanobdellota; class Nanobdellia; order Pacearchaeales; family GW2011-AR1; genus PWGL01. The sequence goes on from CAZAAB010000009.1 coordinate 1,627, forward strand.
CAAAGCTTTTAGAGAAAAACCCTTATTATGAAAAGTTTAAGAGCAAGAAGCCGTATATTGTTTCTGTATTAATTTTACTGCCATTGCTTTTTTTAGGATTGCTACCATTTATTTTTCAGTTTACTTCACTGCCCTCTTTAGTTGGTTTTCAAAAAGACTACTCTTTTCAGGAGATAGGAGTTGGATTTTTATCTGGAAAGTTATTTGATTTTAAAGAAGTATTAAATGGTGTGGCAGGGCCTTTTGGTTTGTTTGCCATTATTTTATCTTTGCTCATACCATTAGGTTTAGCTTTATTTTTTTCTTATGCTTATAAAAAAAAGACGAAAAAATTGATAAAAGCAAGAGAAAAGACAAAAAATCTAGAGCAGGAATTTACCAACAGTTTATTCCAGCTAGGCAATAGATTGGGAGACGGAACACCAGCTGAAATTGCTTTTGCAAATGTTGCTGAATCAACAAGAGGGCAGGAAACTGAAGGGTTTTTCAAAATGGTTAACAGCAATATACAGCAGATGGGGATGTCAGTTGAGCAGGCAATATTTAATAAAAAAAGAGGGGCTATTATTTATTATCCTTCTTCTTTAATTGCAACTTCAATGAAGATTCTTGTTGAAAGTGTGAAAAGAGGTTTAAATGTAGCTGCAAGGTCATTAATGTCAATAAGCCAGTATATAAAAAATATTCATAAAATTAATGAGAGAATGAGAGATTTGTTAGCTGAAGTTATAAGTGATATGAAAAGCAATATGACTTTTCTCGCCCCTTTGTTAGCAGGGATTGTTGTTGGCTTATCTTCAATGATAACTGTTATTTTGAATAAGATGCAGATTTTGTTTCAGCAGGTAGAGGCTGGAGAAAGTGTTGGCATGGGGAATATTTCAGGAATATTAGAGATTTTTGACTTGACTGCTATGATACCCTCATACTTTTTACAGATAGCAATAGGTATTTACATAATTGAAATAATATTTATCTTAACATCTACTTTAGTAACTGTTGATGCTGGACAAGATAAGTTAAGGCAAAAACACGAGATAGGCAAGAATTTGGGAAGGGGAATATTGTTATATTTTATTGTTTCTTTAGTTTCAATACTGGCTCTTGCCTTGCTTGCCGGGGTGGCTTTGGGGGGGTTGGGGTAAATTTAATAATGTAAAATGAGTGAAGTTAATATGAATAAAAAAGGTGATATTGAACTTGAAATGCTTGCATGGTGGATGATTGCTATTTTGGTTTTAGTTATAATGTTAGTAGCATATCTTATTTTATCTGGCAGGGGCCAGGCAATTTTAGGCCATATAAAAAATTTATTTAGGTTTGGATGAAATGAATAAAAAAGGCAATTTAGCTATAAGAAAATTAGTTGTTATAATTATTATTTTGTTAGTTATTTTTATTATTTTACTTGCTTTTTTCCCTGCTTTTAGAAGCAAGATTTTAAGCTATATAAAAGGCCTGCCAGAGTATGAGTATAAGTATGACAAATTAATAGATATGTCAGACTTAGAAAAAGAACATTTTAAGATGATATGTGAGTATAAGGTTGCAAGAATTGGTGAAGAGGTTGAGACTAACAAAATTATTTCTTTGTTTAAAAAAGGTATTGGTGTTTATCAGAGAAAGCTTTATTTTTATGATAATGGAAAGTGGGAAGAGACAGATTTTTACTGGCAGGGGGACAGTTTACAAGAGTTGAAAGTTATGTTTGATGGTAAGGAAATAAGTAAAGAAATAGGCAGCGATAAAACTATAGAGATAAAACAAGAGATTGAGAATAATGTTGATAAGAGTTATTTATTGTGGTTAGATGGTGCAGAGATGATTGGGGGAAGTTTTGTTTTTTGCAGGGATAAAGAGCCAGAAATCTCACAAAAAGCATTAGAAGATTTAGATGAAATAATAAAACTTATTAATGAAGCTGGGAAAAGCAGCAAGAAGATAGGAGAGTATAAAGTAAAGAGTTCTAACTTAATTCTTTTTAACTGGATAGGATATGGGAAGAATAAACTGCCAAATGATAAAGAAGTATGTATTTGTCCTCAAGCTTATAGTTGGGAAGATAGAGAAAAAGTTTGTGAAGTTAAAGGAAAGTGTGAAGAAGCTGATTACACTGTTGTTTTTGAAAATGAGATAAAGTTAGATAAAAATAAGATTTATTTTGAAAATATAGGCAATAAGGTAAGGATTAGGGATTATGAAGCAAGTGGTTTAGCAGTTATTGGAGAGGTTGATATAAGCAGAGAAAATAATATTAAATTATATGTAAATGAAGTAAAAACTCTTGGCAAGTCTACAAAACTTACTGGATTGGAGATTGTTCAAGACAAGATAGTTAGTTACGGGTTGTTTGGAAGGATAAGTAAGGAGGTGGTTGGAACTTTAAAAGAAGATAAGATATATATAACTAACTGGGATTTTGATAAGCTTACAAGAGAAGAGTTAGAGTTATTAGATGGTTCTGTTTTGATAGACAATAAGATATATCAGCAAGAAGATGTAGGGAGTTATTTTGTTTATAATCAAATTCCTGTTTTAAAAGAAGATAAGCTTTTTAAAAAGGGCAATATAGGTTATCCAAAAGTGGTAGATACAGAAGAGATTTCTCAGTTTTATTTGATGGAGGGTTCTGATAACAGCAAGGGAGTTTTAATCTCGTTAAAAGGGGAAAAGGAATACCCTTACCGAGTTGAAAAGCGAGAAATAGACAAGTCTTATGATCATGAGGGAAAGGTTGTTGACGGGATTCCTGCTTATACAATTTATTTATATTATGATGAAGAATGGCATCCACTTACTTCTGAATCTTGGGAAGACACATATGGTTATTTAGCTATAAAAAGGGCAGTAGGAGAAAAACCAGAAGAAAATGAACAATAAGACTATTTTATTTCCTGAAGTTTTAAAGATTTTTGTAGCTTTAGCAGTGATTGTTATTTTGGTTTATCTTGCCAGCCAGCTTTACGGGGTTTTTATAGTTAAGCCAGATTTAGAACAAGCAAGAGCAACTTTAGATAAAATTGTTGGCAAGGCCAGATTGTTAGATGAAGATGAAAGTACAGAGGTTTTGATTACTGGGCCTAAAGATTGGTATTTAATTAGTTATAATGAAGAAAGGTTGGGCAAATTAGAAGAAGCAGGGATAACTGCAGAGATGCCAAAAGAGTGTGGAGGGAAGAGTTGTTTATGCGTTTGCAAAGAAGGAGAAGGAGAAGGATATTATAACAATCCTTATTTTAATGGTTGTAAGGAGATTGGCGTTTGTGATAATGTTGCTGGAATGGAGGTTGAGGGAGATGAGTCTTGCGAATTTGAAATGAGCGGCTATATTAGAAAATCTTCTAATTGTATATTAATGAAAAAGGTACCGATAGCAGTTAAACTCAAGAGAGATAAGGATAGGTTATTGTTAATTAATGAAAATGAAAAATAAAGCACAAATGAGATGGTTGTTTAGAATCTTGCTGTGGGTAGTTGTGTTATTGTTGTTAGGGGCAGGTTTATACTTTATGTTTAAAAGACTGGGAGTAGGATAAAAAATAAAAAATTCAGGAAAAATGAAAAAATGAAGAAAAAAGGAAGTTTATCTGCAAGCATGTTAGTGAGTATTTTGATACTTTTAACCGGATTTGTAATAATTTTATATTTTTTATTGGGTTTTATTCAAGACCCTTTAGTTGATAGAGAGGTTTGCCACCAGTCTGTTATTTTTAGGGGAACTCTCCCAAACATAGCAAAAGAGTATGTGCCGTTAAAATGCAAGGAGGCAAAGTACTGCATAACTACTGGTTTGATTGCTGGAGAGTGTGAGGATTTTGCTGGAGAAGAAGAAGTCACTAAGGTGAGGGTTTCAAATGTGGAGGAAATTGAGCAATTTTTAGCAAGAGAAGTTTTAGATTGCTGGGAAACGATGGGGGAGGGCAAGGTTCCTTTGATTGGGGACTGGATTACCTCAACTTTTGGATTTGGAAAATTAGAGTCTTCTTGCACAATATGTTCAAGAGTTGCTTTTGATAAAAATTCTTTAGAAAAGAAAAAGATAGATATAGGGAAGGTTGATTTATTTGAGTATATGATAACTCATAAGCCCCCAAATAAAGATAAAAGTTATATAGAGCATATTGGGAGAAGTGGGAAGGTTTCTTTGAGCGAGTTAAATAAAAAAAGTTTAAAAAAATCTTTATCAGTGCTTGAAGATGAAGGGCTGGCTGAGGATGGTATAGGGGTAGAAGAAGTGCATGAGACAGGGAAAAATGACCAGTTGGCAGTTATGTTTATGCAGGTTCATGCTGTAGGGCAGTGGGAGGGGCTAAAAAATGCAGTTGAAGCTGCTGCAGGAGCAACAGCTGGTTCATCTTTTGTTTTAGGTGTTGGAACAACAGCAAGACTTGTTTTTTCAAAAGTTACAATGGTTTCAGCTGTTTTAGGGCTTACAGCTCAGCAGTTAAATATTGCTATTAATAGGGGGGTGGCAGCAGGTTATTGTGGAGATGTGATAGTGGGAGAAGGTGCTGAAAAGGGCTGCTCTGTTGTTAGGGTGACAGGGTATGATGCAGATTCAATAAGCAATTACTGCTCTGTTATTGAGTCAATACCATAAATTTTTTAAAAAGCAAGAAAAACTTTTACGGTTTTTCTGCTCCAGAGAAATCACAAAAATTTCTCTTGGAAGGGGTTAAATGAAAGATAAAATGTTTAAAAACAAAAGAGGTATTTTGTATGAAGAGGTTATTTTTTTTATTTTAAATTTAGTTTTTTTTGTTATTTTAACCGTTTTTATTGTAAGCTCAAGCCATAGCAGGCCTTTATATGAACAGGCATATGCAAAGCAAATAGCATTTATGATTGATGAAGCTAAGCCAGATATGAGTATTTACATTGATATGGAAAAACCTTTGGAAAGGTTTGGCAGGGAGGACCCGATAAAAGTTGTGAAGTTAGATAAAGAAGAAAATAGAGTTATAGTTAATTTTGGTTCTTCTGGCGGGCATTATTTTTATTATTTTACTAACTTGACTCTTTCTTTAGAAAGAGATCATAAATATCTTGTAATCAAGGTTGGAAAAAATGAAGAGTAAAAAAGCAGGAGAAAAGTACCTTAGTTTGTGGTGGTTTTTTTGTTTAGCTGTGATTGCAGGAGGAATGATTGTGGGTGTTTCTATTTTTGCCACTTCAGATGTATCAACTAAAGAAGCAGAGTCAGGTATTTTAGTTTCAAGGGTTGTTAATTGTTTTATTAGTGGGGAGGGAGAAAAATTCCCAAAAACTTTTGATGTTTTTGAAGATTGTTATTTAGATAAAGAAATTATAGATAAAGAAAAGGGAGATTATTATCTTTTTTATGAAGTTTATAATTTTGATGATTGTGAACAGGATGAAGGTTTTAAGTGTGAAAATCCGGTTATAGATAGAGAATTTGGAGATAAGGGGATAGGAGAGCAGTGCAGTATAGTAGAGAGAATTAATGCAGAAAGATATCCTGAGTGTTCTGAAGTATGGATTAAAATTTTAAATGGGAAGAAAAGGGTTTTGCATGTCAAGGCAGGCTCAAACCAAGTTATAAAGAGAGTAGAATGGAGATAAAAACAAGAAAAGGACAGATAGCATCAGGTATAACCTGGTTTGTGGGTTTTATCATAATATTTTTTATAATTATTTTATTTAGCTCTTTTTCTATCCTTCTTGCTGGGCAGAAAAACGTTTTTGAAAAAAGTTTAGAATTTGAAAAGTCTGGGGATTTGATTTTAGCTTTAAATTTTGAGAACTTTGTGAGAGAGAATGAAGAACTGCCTGAAAAAGATGAAAGTTTATGGCAAAAGAAAGTAAGAGAATTTGTAAAGGAAAAAGCAATTGATTCAGAGTTAAAATCAAGTGAAATATTAAGAGTTAACTGCTGGGCAGGCATATATTATTTTGAAAATAAAGAAAATAAGTTTGAAAATAGTGAGGATTTTAAGGGGTATAAGCTTGTATTTGATAAAAGAGAGGGCACTGGAAGATTTGGAACAGAACCTTGTAATCCTTCAGAACCAGAAAATTTCTTTGTTGAGTTTGTTTACCCAGATAAAAAGATAGCTTTATGTATAGAAAGATAAAATGTTTAAAAATAAAAAAACAATGTCAGTATCAATTTTAGTACTGGTTTTAATGGCTTTAGTTTTATCTTCAATAGCTTTGTTAACTTTTATTACTTTAGATATTGTTAGAGAGAAAGTTCAAGATGGAGGGTTTATAGAAAGAGTTTATGTTAAAGAAGAGCAAACTAAATTTTTTGTTTCTCAATTGGTTAAAGATGTGGCAGAAGATGAGTTGAAAGAAAAAGAGTTTAAAGATAGGCTTGCTGTTAAAGCAGGGAAGATAGAGATAGAGGATTTTTACTTAAAGAAAATTAAAAATAGGATTGTTTTAGGAGACTACACATTTGATTATGGAGATAAAATAAGTTTGATATTTAAAGATTTTAAAATCATTGGAAAAAAAGAAAAAGAACAAAGAGCTTGGTGGTATTTTATCCCTGTTGGAAGCAGGATAAAAGAGACAGTTTCTGTTGTTTATACAACTGACTTAAGAGTTGAAGTAACAGAAGAAAAACAAGAACAAGAAAAAGAAGAAAATAAAAAGCCAGAAGTCACAATAGAAAAAATTGGCCAGTATGGAGTTTCTAAAGAAGGCGAGGATTTAGACAAGACAGTTTCAAATACCATAACAGTGAGAGGTACAGCAAAAGATCCAGGTGAGGATATTGAAGAAATAAAAGTTATTGCAGTTCAAGGAGGCAAGAATTCATTTGAAGGCTTGGCTGACTATGATAGTGATAGTGGTGAATGGGGGATAGAATGGGATACAACTAAGAAGTCTTGGTATTATACTGATGAGACTTATAAATCTTTTAACGATGAATATCATGTTGTGGCTGTAGTTGAAGATGAGGCAGGAAATACAGCTAATTATGATGCTTATGTTGATGTTTATAATAAGGAGAACGAGATTTGAAGAACCAAAAGTTTAAAAATAAACAAAACCTATAAAAATAAGAAAAGAGGAAAATGAAAAGATTAAATAAAAAGGGTGCAGAGTTCACTATTGCAACTCTTGTTGTAATTGTTTTAGCTATCATTGTTCTTGTTGTCCTGGCTTTAGGTTTTGGAACTGGGTGGACAAATTTATGGAGCAAAATTTCCGATTATTTCTCGCCAGTAAATGTGGATGCTGTTTCTCAGGCCTGTTCTTATGCTTGTACTACTAAAGAAAATTTTAATTATTGTTGTAGAGTAAGAGAAGTTAAGTTTGAGAAAGGTCAAGACCCTATAGCCATGACTTGTGAAAATTCAGCTATAAAACCAGAAAATTGTGATTTAACTTGTGATGTTGTTACAGATTGTGAGCAAGTTTTATGTGCAGGAGAGTTTAAAGACGAATGTGAGAACAATGAAAAAGAGAATGAACAAGGAAAAATTAAAAGTGATGGCACAGTGATTCAAAAAGGTGAGAAGTGTTGCGAATCTTCGCAATAAGATACTATTAAAAATGCTGTTTAAAGCAAATAATTTAAAAACACTATTTCTTTTGTGTTTAAGATGAATAAAAAAGGTTTTCAGTTAGCAATTTCAACTTTAATAGTTATTATTCTTGGCTTATTAATCTTAATTGCCTTAAGTTTAGCATTTACAACTGGTTTTGAGGGGTTTATGAATAGGTTAAGGGGTTTTCAGGGTTCAGAAATTGACAATGCTGTTAATGAATGTAAGACTGCATGTACAATGAAGAATGAGCATGATTTTTGCTGTAAAGAAAGAATTGTTGAAGATGAGAAGGTAACTTGTAAAGATTTAGTTGAACAAGGCAAGATTGAATGTGATATAGATTGTGCAAACATGTGCTAATTTTAAACATATTTTTTAAGAATTTTAATAAAAACATTACTAGGAAAGACTTTTAAAAGAAACACTGCTTATGTAATTTAGTTAGCTTTAATTTTAAAATAAGAAAATGAGATACGGATATAAAGAGAAAAGAAAGAAAAAGAAAGACAAGAAAAAAGAAAAGAAAAAACACCCCTATAGAAAGGGTGGCAAGTATAGAAGCCAGAATGTAGATAAGAAAAAAGAAAAAAAATAATTTTCTATTAAGAGAGAGATTTTTAAATAGAGAATTCTTAGTTTATTAAATAAAAAGAGGAAAATGTGGTTTTTACTTTTTTTAGCAGGAGTATATCTTTTAATAGCAAGTGTTTTAGATTTAAAGACAAGAGAAATCCCGAACTGGCTCTCGTTTAGCTTAATTGCTTTTGCCCTGGCTTTTAGATTAATTTATTCTTTATTTTCTTCTGACTTTTCATTTTTCTTTTTTGGCTTATTTGGTTTTTCTGTATTTTTTATACTTGCTTACCTGTTTTATTACTCAAGAGTTTTTGCCGGAGGTGATGCTAAGCTGTTGATGGCAGTAGGAGCAGTAATACCTGTTGCTTCAACATTAAAGTTAAACTTAATCTTGCTTTTAAGTTTTATTTTTTTATTGCTGTTTATCGGGAGTTTTTATGGCTTGATTTTTTCTATTTTTATAGTTGTTAAAAATAAGAAAAAATTTATTAAAAAATTTAATAAAAAAATTGAAAACAAAATATTTTTATTTTCTTTAGTTTTAGCATTTGTTGGTTTAGCACTTTCTTTATATTTCTATTTTATCTTATTCAATGCTGTTGTTTTTATTATACCTTTAATCTTTTTCTTTTTCCCGTTTTTATTTATTTATAGCAAGGCGGTAGAGGAAGTTATGATTAAGGAAGTTGAAAGTAAAAATTTAACAGTAGGAGACTGGTTATATGAAGAGGTTAAGATAGGCGGGGAAAAAATTAGTCCTAACTGGCAGGGTTTAGATGATGAAGAAGTTTTAAAGTTAAAGAAAAATAAGAAAAAAGTCAAGGTTAAGCAAGGGATACCTTTTGTCCCAGCTTTTTTCTTTGCCTTTATCTTTTTTGTTTTATGGTATTCTTTCTGGAACTTCTTGCAGTTTTTCTCTTTTTTTGCCTGACCTTTCCTGCTTCTTTTTTGCTTTTGGCCTTTTTAATAATTGTTTTTGAATTTGCTTTAGTTCTTCTTCACTTGCTTTTTCTCTTTTTGTTTCTTTTCCTGTCAATGGGATGATGTTCAAAACAGCATGCTCTTGCATGCTTGTGGTTAGTTGAACTTGTTTTGGTTTTAGTTTTTCTTTTATCAAGGAAACGAGTTGTTGTGCAAGCTGGAAAAAAGATAAGTGCACTTTTTCAATTGGGAGATGCTTTTTTGAAACAATCAATGTGTGGCCCTTACTTAGCGGGTTTATTTCTAAAACAGCTACTGAATGAGAATTTTCAGCTATTTTATATGCTTTTATCTGGCCAGTTGAAATTAAGCAAAAAGGGCATTGTTTTGCCTGCTGGCTTTGTTGCCCTGGCTGTTTAATTAGGTTATTTTTAGCCAAGAATTCTTCTAACTGTTTTGAGTTCATTGCCTGTATCTGTTTTTTTGCCTGCTGTTTCTTTTCATCTGAAGTTTGCCAGCTGTCAATCTGTTGCAGAATTTGTTTTTTTATATTTAAAACTTGTTCTTTTTCTAAAGGCATTTTTAACTTATTCTTCTGTAATCTAAAATTTCAGTTGATTTGATTTTTTCTGTATTTTGAATAGCTTTCTCAGCTTCTTCTGTGTCTTTTTCTTCCGGCCATACAAATGTTGTAATTATGGCTTTTAGTCCAAAAGCTATTTCTTGTTCATCAGTATTAGTTATTTTAGCACCCGCATTTTCTAAGTTTTGTTTAATTTTTTCTTTTAATGCGTCTAAATCTGTCTTAGGATTAACAGGCAGAGCTTTTATTTTAAGAGATGTTTGAGCCATGTTTTTGAAATGAGAGGTTGGTTTTTAAATCTTGCTTTTTTAATGTTCCTTGCATTACAACAATGCTTAAAAATAAACCCTTTGTTATTTAAACATGATTCAAAATTATGAAAAACTGGTGGAAAGAATTTCTAAAGCTTCTGATAAGGAGAGAGAAGAGATAACTAGGCTGGTAGAGGCAAAAAGGGCAAAATTATCAGGGTTGATAAGCAGGGAGGGTGCTGCCCAGATTGTTGCAAGTGAGTTAGGGATCAATTTTGAAAAAGAGAAGATGAAAATTAATGAGGTGGTTCCAGGAATGAAAAAGGTGAATGTTTTGGGAAAAATAATAAGGATTTTTCCTGTACATGAGTATGAGAGAAAGGGCAAGAAAAACAAGGTTGCTAACATGTTTATTGCAGATGATACAGGGAATATTAAGACGGTTTTGTGGGATACCAATCATATTTCTCTAATTGAAAAAGGGAAGATTAGTGAGGGGAATTTTGTTGAAATTTCTAATGCTTCAGTTAGGGAGAATGAGCTGCATTTGTCAGGATTTTCAGATATAAAGAAATCAAAAGAAGTTATAGATAATGTAAAAACTGAGAAGCAGTATTCTGAAAAAGCAATTAAGGATTTTAATATTGGCGGAAACTTTAAGTGTAGGAGCATTGTAGTTCAGGCTTTTGAGCCTAAGTTTTTTCAGGTCTGTCCTGAATGTGGGAAAAAAGTAGTTAATGGCTCTGATGGTTATGAGTGTGAGAAGCATGGCAAGGTTATGCCAGAAAAAAAAGCTTTAATGAATCTTGTTTTAGATGACGGTACAGGGAACATTAGGGCTGTTGTTTTTTCAGAGCAGATCAAGGATTTGGGGTTTAGTAAAGAGGAATTAAAACCAGAAAAATTTGAAAATAAAAAAGAGGAAATTTTGGGAAAAGAGTTCTTTTTTTCCGGGAGGATTCAACAAAATAAACTTTTTAATAATTTAGAGTTAGTTGTTTCAAATGCAAATAAGGTAGATATTGATAAACTTATAAGTAAATTAGAAAAATAGAAAATTTATATATAGTATAAAATATAAAAAGAGGCAAGATGATGTTAAGAACTCATTTAGGCATTAGTATTATGGCAGTTTTACTTTTCTTACCTCATGTGAGCCATAAGATTTCTTTTCTTGCTATTATTTTTGCGGCTACATTAATTCCAGATATAGACAACGCTTTTTCAACTGCAGGGAATACAAAGCCGGGCAGGGTTTTTCAGTTATTTGTTAAGCATAGAGGTCTTTTACACTCGCTTACTTTTTGTGTAGCTGTTTCTCTAATTTTTGCCTTGTTTTTTCCAATAGCAGCTTTGCCTTTCTTTTTAGGGTATTCTTTACATTTATTTGCAGATTCTTTTACTAAAGAAGGTATAAGGCCTTTTTGGCCCTTAAAAAGAAAAACAACATGGACAATGAAGACTGGGGGGTTAGAAGAAACAAGTTTATTTGTTTTTTTAGTTGTTGCCGACTTAATAATATTTATAATAATGTTTAGGACAATTCTTTAGTATACTTAAAGATATATGTTTAATATAAACAATATTTATAAATGAGGCTTTTCTTTTTTCTAAAAAGAAAGGTAGTGAAGGGTAAAAGAAAAAGAAAAATAAACATGGCAGAGAAAAAGAAAAAAAAGAAAGAAGAAGAAAAAGAGGAAGAAGAAGAAGAAGAAAAAAAGGAAGAAGAAGAGCCAGAGTTAACTGATTTGCCGGGTGTGGGGCCTGCTGTTGCTTCAAAACTTGAAAATTCCGGAATTTATGATTTAATGGGCTTAGCAGTAGCTTCACCTGCTGAGTTATCAGATATTGGAGGTTTAAGCGAGAGTGTTGCTAGAAAAGCTATTCAGGCTGCAAGGAAAATGCTTGATTTAGGTTTTCAAAATGGGTTAGAAGTTGTAAAAAAGCAGAAAAAAAATAAGTTTGTAACTACCGGGAGTGAGAATTTTGATGAATTGTTGGGGGGAAAAGGCGTTGAAACTAGGGCAATTACAGAAGCATTTGGGGCATATGGTTCTGGGAAATGTGTGAGCAAGGAAACCCCGTTATTTTATTTTGATGAAGGAAGGCCAAAAATTAAGTTGAGTGAAGAAGCTTATGAAAATAATAAGGAGAGATTTGGAGAAAAGGATTTTGACAACGGGAAAATTGTTCCTTTAAAAGGGATAGAAGTTATAGGCCTTGTTAAGGGAAGATTAAAAAAAACAAAAGCACCTTATTTGTATAAGGAATTTGTTGATAAAATTTTTGAGATAAAAACTAAAAGGGGAAGAAAGTTAAGGATTACTGGAGCTCACAAGCTCTTATCATTTGAAGAAGGGTTTAATTGGAAGCCAGCAAGTAAGTTAAGCAAAGAAGATGTAATTGCGTATCCAAAAGAACAGGATTTACCTTCTAGTAACTCTGGGTTAAGCAAGAAAGATGCTTATTTTCTTGGATTGTTTGTTGCAGAAGGAACAAGAAATCCTCTTTCAATAAGTACTGGAAGCAAAAAGCTGGTTGAATGGCTAAGAAATTATGTTAGGGAGAAATTTAATTATAACCCCCGTATTTCCAAGAGAAAAGAAAAAGAAGTTTATAGAGTTTTGTTAAGGAAAGAAGTGAAAGATTTTTTAGGAGACCTGGCTTTTTGCAATTCGTCAGATAAATTTATCCCAGAAAAAATCTTGTTTTCTAAAAAAGAAACAGTAGAAAGTTTTTTAGCAGGCTATTTTGATGGTGATGCCGAGATTGCAGAGAGAAATGCTGAAATGACCACAAAAAGTAGAAGACTTGCAAGAGAGTTGAGTTACTTATTTTTGAAAATAGGGGTTTCCCCAATAAAAAGAGAAAAGAAAGTTGATGGAAAAAAATACTTCCGTTTATTTGTTGTTGGAGAAGATAGATTAAAGTTGAATTCAATCCCCACAAAAATAAAAAAAATAGATTTGAAGAATAAAAATTCTGCTTATGGGTATACAGGAAAAATTATTAGGCATTTGAGAAGTTCTTATAAGGAGACACTTGGGGGGAATAGGGGCAAGGAAGGCAAGGAATTAGGAAGAAAGAACAATGGGAGTGATATCTTTTATGAGTATTTAACAAGGGATGCAAGTTCTAAAAGAAATATGAATAGCAGAACATTAAAAAAGGTAAGAAAAGAATTTAAGCGAGGATTGGAAAGAGTAAATAAGGCAATAGGTCTTTTAGAGTTTATAGAAAACAAAAAGACTTTTTTAGAAGTTTATCATTTATTGCCTTTTCCTTTTAATTCTATTGCAGGAGATATAGGGTCAACAAAAAAAGGTGTAGGAAACTATGTTTCAAGAGGGGTTCCATCAGGAGATAGGTGTTTAGAGGTAAAACAGGCTTTATTTGAAAAACTCAGCGCGAGAAAACAAAAATTGATAAAAGTGTTAAGAACTATTAAATTGGTTTCTAATTTTGGGTGGGATAAAGTAACAAGTGTGAGAGAAATAGAGTATAATGATTATGTATATGATTTTGTTGTTCCTGAAGGTCATTCATTTGTTGGAGGAGAGATTCCAACAGTTATGCATAATACTCAACTTGCCTTAACACTTGCTGTAAATGTTCAGCTGCCAGAAGAAAAAGGCGGGGCAAATGGCAAGGCTGTTTTGATAGATACTGAAGGAACATTTAGGCCAAAAAGGATTAAAGAGATTGCTGAAGCTTTAGGTGCAAACTCAGAGAAAGTGTTAAAAAATATTTTTGTAGCTCGTGCATTTAACTCAAGCCATCAAATGTTGCTAGTAGAAAAGATTAAGGAGATGATTAGGGAGGGGGAGCCTATAAAGCTTGTTATAATTGATAGTTTGACTGCACATTTTAGGGCAGAGTATACTGGCAGGGGCAAGTTAGCTGAAAGACAGCAGACATTAAATAGGTATATTCATGATTTAAT
>CAZAAB010000010.1:0-15102 GCA_964483015.1 Candidatus Woesearchaeota archaeon
AACAAGCGAATGCAACTATGAAGCCAACCTTTGGGCATCTTTAGCATTATCAAATGCAGGACAAGACATTTCACCTTATATCCCATACTTAATTTCTATGTCTGATGAAAACGAGAAATTTTTCCCGTCAGCTTTTTTATATTATTTAGAAAATTCAGACAATTATCTTGAAGAAATTGCAAATACGCAAAAAACACAGGGTTACTGGGATAAGGGTGAGAAAGGAAAGTATTATGATACAGCACTTGCTTTGTTTGCCTTGCCAGAAAACGAAAAAGCAGAACAGTGGTTAGAAGAAAAACAAGAAAGCTCTGGATGCTGGAACAATAACAATATTAGAGACACTTCTTTTTTGTTGTGGAGTAAATGGTCTAAAGATGCAGCCATAATAAGTTCAGGTCCGAGCCCAGATTATTGTGAAGATTATGGCTATTACTGTATGAATAAGGGAGAGTGTGAAGAAGCAGGGGGAGAGATTCTTGACAAATTTAGGTGTTCAGGATTAGATATTTGTTGTGATACACCTTCTTTACAAAAAACCTGTTCTGAAAAAGACGGAGAAATGTGTTCTGAAGACGAAGAATGTTCAACTTCTGTAGTTGTAGCTTCAGATACTGACGAGTGTTGCTTGGGTTCTTGCAGTTTAATAAAGCCTGAGTGTGAAGAGGAGGGATATTATTGTAGAAGCTCTTGTTTTGGTAATGAAGAAGAATCTGCTTTAGAGTGTGATGAAGGAGTTTGTTGCAAACCAAAATCAGAACAAGCAAGTTACTGGTGGATATGGCTTCTCACTTTTTTAATAATCTTAGTTATAGTTGCCATAATTTTCAGAAATAAATTAAGAATGCTTTTGTACAGGTTTAAAGATAAGTTTGGAGGGAAATCATCATCAAGACAAGGTCCTGGCAAGCCAGGACCTTCAGGACCTGGTTTAAATAAAATGATTCCTCCAAAAACTTCAAGACCAACCCCCCCGCCACAACAGCCAGGAAAGACAAAAACTGAAAAAGAGTTAAAAGGTGTTTTAGATAAACTAAAAGATATGAGTAACTAAAAATTTCAAAAATTTTTAGGATTCAAGCCTAGAAAAAGATTAAGAAAAACATAGAAAAAAGAAATTACGAGTAAAAATATTAAAGATAAGTTAAATTTATTAATGGCTTTTTCTCTTTAAAAATATGAAAAGAGGAGCAATAGCATTTATGCTTATTTTTGTTTTTTCTACAACAGCTCTTGCTTTAAATGTAGATGTGAAAAAAGAATATAGTTCAGGGCAAACATTAATTGTTGAGATACAAGGCAATTTTATTGAAAATTTAAAGCCAGAGCAGGTACAGTTTTACTCTGGAAGAGCATTCATCCCGCTAATTTATGATTTAGGCAAGATAGAAGAATCTTATTATATTTATGCCTTACTTCCTGTAAAAGAAAGAAATTATACTTTATTGATTGAAGATGCTAGGTATTTTGAGGCGGGACAGGAAAAAATACAGGATTTGAAATATAATTTTACAGTCAAAAAACCAATTTCATTATTTTCAGTAAACCCCGGCTTTATAATAACTGATGGAGATTTCAATATTAAAGTTAAAAGCAATTTAGAGAGGATAGATATTAAGGCAGAATTTTTAAATTCAACACAGCAAGAAGAAGTTTATGCAGGACAGGAAAAAGAATTTTCTTTTTCAGCCTCAAAATCTGCTGTCTCTTTTGTCACAATTTCTTGCTCTAACCAGTCTTATAAAATCCCTGTAAGGACATATAAAGAAACAGGAGAAAAAATTAAGAAAAATAAGTTAAGATTTTCAAAACAATCCTATTCTTTTTCAGCTGTTAAAGATAAAACTTTTAAGTACAGTCTTTTAATTTTAAATCCTGGTCAAAACCCTATTAAAAACATTTCTGTTAATTCATCTATAAATTTTTTAAATATAAACCCGTCAAAAATACCTGTTTTAGAAGCAGGCCAGGGAAAACAAATAAACTTAACTGTAAATTCTGATAAAACAGGAACTTCTAAAGGCAATTTAACAGCCAGCTTTTCTGGAAAAATTACGAAAACTTCTATTTTGTTAGATATTAAAGAAAAAGAAGAAGATATCGAGTTAAATAATACAGAGATAGTAGAAGAATCTTGTGTAGATCTTGACGGAGAAATATGTTCTGAAGACGAAGAATGTTCTGGAACAACAAAGTTAACAGTAGATGGTTTATGTTGTTTAGGAGAGTGTGAAGAAGAAAAAGAAAGTTTTGGCACAGGAAAAATAATAGCTTTAGTTATAATTGTCATAATTTTGATAATAATAGCTTTTTTTATTTATAAAAAAAAGGCTAAGAAAAAAACATTTAAGCAAGATTTAAAAGAAAAATCAGAAAAATATAAAGAAAGGTTTGAAAAAAGCAAAGAAACTAAGGACAAGCTGACAAAAGAGTAGTCACTTCTTATCTTTTTTATTATTCTTTTCAGAGTTACCGCCCTTAAACTTGCCTTCTTTAATCTGCTTTGTTAACTGTTGCCTTTCTAAAATCATGCTTCTTGCTAACTCATCATACTGGTGAAGTTTTCTTGCCAATTCATTTAAAAAGCTATTTAAATCACTGTTCTGCACTTTTAATTTTTCAGGAGTGATTATATCAATATTTGAAGGCATATAGCCGAAAATTAGCAGCATTAATGTTTTTAAGGAAGTTTCAATCTCAACCTCAACAAAAGAAGTAAATAATTCTTTTTCTTCAAGTTTTTTAGGGTCAGCGATTTTTTTATCGATTAAATTAACTTCTTTTTCTTTACTTAACTTGTCAACTATTTCCTCTAATCTCTTTTTCAGATATTTAGGAGGCTTGCCCAATATTTCTATCATTAAAACAGCCCTTACTTTTTCTTCCATTTTCAATCAAATTTTCTAAATATAAGCCAGGCAATTATTAAGACACAAAACAAAGAAAAACCATAAATAGCATATTCTTTGATATACTGACTTTTTGATTTATAAATAATTTCTTCCCTTTTTATATCTTTTCCCTGATTTAATTTAATAATCTCTTCTTTATAAACAATTTTAGGCGAGTTTTCAGATAAACCTTCCTCAAATTTAATGACAGTTATCTCTTCTTCTGTCTCTGCCAAATAACTGCTCTTGCCATTTTCTCTTATCCTTGCCTTAATTATGGCATTTCCAGAAAAATTCTCAATTTTTAATTTAACTTTTTCAGTTTTATCTCCCGGCCCGTTTAACAATTCTTCAATATAAAAATTAGAAGATTTCCACTCTTCTTTATTCAGAGTTTTAGAAACAATAGAACTGTTATCTTTTAAAAAAACCTTAACATCATATTTTTTATCTTCTAAATTAAAGGCTTTTATTTCAATTTCGGTTTCTTCATCTTTTTTCATTTCCTCATCATAAGTTAAATTAAGATAAATTTCAGCACTTTCTTCATCCTTACCATTATTACTCTCATCATCTGAATCTCCCCCGCTAATTTCACAGAAGTTCTTTCCTTTTTTAGTTGAATTATTAAAAACCCAGTCATTACAGTATTGCCATGTTTTATTATTATTTTCCGAATCTGCGAGTAAGGGTGAAGAATTTAAAATACTGCCATTAAAAATTAAAAATACTCTTTCATCAGAATTATCTAACCACTGACTTGAAAAATTAACTATCAAATATCCGGAAAGATTTCCATTTAAGTCAACTGTGTCATTATCATTATTTTTAATACGATACCCTATTAAATTTATATTATTTTCAGAATACAATTCTATCCACTCGTTACCAGAATCTGCTCCTCCAGGATTTAACTCAACCTCATTTATCCTAATTCCAGTTACAGGGTTTAAAAAAAATAAAAGAAGAATCAATCCCAGACACCAGATATTTTTTCCCCACACTCTAGGCATTTTCCTTCTCCTTTTTCAATTTTTAGATTGTTTTTTATAATATTATAGCTGCTTCTTTTTATTAAAAGTTTATCACAGTTTGGGCAAAAAGTACTGTCTTCTTCATTGATGTTTCCTGAGTAAATATATTTTAGACCAGAATCTAAAGCAATTTCTCTTGCCTGCTTAACCTTTTTTGGGTCAGTAGGAGGCAAGTTTGACATTTTATAAGCTGGAAAAAAAGCTGAAAAATGTACCGGCACTTCTTTGCCAAGATTTTCTTTTACCCATCTGACCAGTTTTTTTACCTGTTCTTCTTTGTCATTAAATCCAGGAATTAACAAGTTCGTTAACTCTATCCATACCCCTTCTTTATATAGGGTTTTTATTGTTTTTAATACTGGCTTTAATCTTCCCTGACAAATTTTTTTATAATGTTCTTCATCCATTGCTTTAAAATCAACATTAACAGCATCAATATAAGGTATAAGTTTTTTCAATGGCTTCTCATTAATAAACCCATTACTAACTATTACATTCTTAACATGTTTTTCCCTTGCTTTTTTTGCTGTCTCAAGAACCATCTCATAGAATATAGTTGGTTCAGTAAAAGTATATGCTATTGATTTGCATTCATTTTCAATTGCATTATCAACAATCTCTTTTGGTTTTAAGTCTATTGAAGGAATTTTTTCCGACCCTTGTTGGCTTATCTCCCAGTTCTGGCAGTGAAGACAGGATAAATTACATCCAGCAGTTGCTATAGAATAAGCCTTGCTGCCAGGCAAGAAATGGTATAGGGGTTTTTTCTCTACTAACTCCACATTAGCAGAACACAACTTGCCGTAATTTAAGCTAACTAGTTTCCCACCCATATTCTTCCGAACATGACATTTTCCTGTCTCTCCTTGTTTCAAGGCACAATAATGGGGACATAACTGACACTGAACCATTTTCTTCTTATTCAAAACTTTCCAAAACAGGGCTTTTTTCATGTCAATATAAATAAGTTAGGAGTTAAAAGTTTAACTGAAACACACAAATTTTTAAAAACCTATTTAGTTTTAAATAATAATGTCATTTAAAGATAAACAAAAACAAGTAGATGAATGGGTTCAACAATTTGAAAAACCATACTTTTCTCCGTTATCAATAATAGCCCAATTAAGCGAAGAAGTGGGGGAATTATCAAGGGTAATAAATAATAATTATGGAGACAGGGTTAAAAAATCTAAAGACCCAAATTCAGAAATAGAACAAGAAATATGCGATATTTTATTCGCTTTAATATGTTTGGCTAATTCTCATGACATTGATTTAGATAAAGCCTGGGAAAAAACAATCGGAGAAAGATGCAATAGAGACAAAAATAGATATAAAAAAAATCATCCAAAAGCCTGACCAAATCTCTGGCCCTTTTTTCTGGCATTTTCCAACTTAATGCCAAAACTTTTACCCTTATCTTCTAAATCTTTTGGCTTTAGAAAGAACCAGCCTTCTCTATTAAATCTTATAGCTATTACAGGTTTTAAATTAAATATCTGGCTAAAAACAACAAACTCGTTCATCTGCTCTTTTGATATATACTTGTATGGTTTTTTTGAAGACTTAACTTCAATACAAAATTTCTTATTCTTTTTCCCAGCTATTAAATCTGTATTTGTTTCTTTTTTTATTCCACTCCCAGCACTCCTCATACATCTATAACCTGCTTCAATGAGCATATCATACAGCTCATTTTCATATTTAGTCCCTTTGGCTTTGTTTTTAGATACCATTTTCTAAAAAATTATTTATACTTCTACTTACCTTTTTCTTTGATTCTCTAATTTGGTCTTCCCAAATAACTAGAACACTAAACCCCTTGTCTTGATATGTTTTTATTCTTTTCTTATCCCTTTTCTTGTGATTTTTTTTATTATGCCCATAGTTTCCGAAAACCTCTATTATCTTTTTTTCTTTTTTATTTTTATGCAGAAAATCCGGATTAAAAGAATTTGTTTTTCCCCTTATCCAAAAATTTCCATCACCAACAAAAATAAATGGAAAAAAATTATCATTCATAATCTTAATCATTTTTTTCTCTAATTTATTTGGTTTGATTTTTGTAGATTTAACCATTCCTTCCAAAACTTTTTTTATATATCTCTCTTCTTGCTCATTATTTTTCCTATTTTTTCTCTGCATCTTTTATTTACCCAACTACCTCCCTTAAGAGACTGCTTATTTTCTTTTTAATTTCTTCATCCCAAGCCCTATTCTTGTTCCAAGGGACGTGGTTCTTTTCAAACCAAGTCTTGCTAATTTTCTCTATATGTTTTTTTGATAATTTTCTTCCTTTCAAGCTTTCACTAATCTTCTTTTTACGCTCTTCTGTAAATTTTACTCCTTTCAAAGTTTTAGAAATTTTTTTCCTTGTTTCTTGAGATAATTTTTTACCTTTATGTGCTTTGCTTAGTCCCCTTTTATGTTTGTCAGAAAGTTTTTTACCTTTGTTCCATACTATTCTTCCTTTATTAGTTTCACTTATCTTTTTCTTTGTTTTTTTTGAACGTTCTTTTCCCATATTCCAGGGAGAATGTTCTTTTCTAAAATGGGTTTTGCCAGTATTCGTTTGTGTTTTACAATTACCATATATCCTCTCGTATTCCTTTAAATTTGTGTCATGTTTTTTTAAATGTCCCTGGGTGATTGTTTTAAATTCCTTACTGCAAATCTTGCAAATAATTTTGTCTCCCATCTTTTTTGATTAATACTCCGATCTTAGGCGAGGCTTTCATATCCCTCTTCTACAATATTCTTGGAATTTTTTATCAATTGTTATGTTTACTCTTTTTTATACTTATTTACACACACTTATAAGCATTTAAACATCCTCATATCTGATATAGTTCTCTCTCAACATTACTTCCTTTTGCTTTATTTCCCATTTTCCTCTTTTAGAATTAATAATGAATAACAAGAGTATTTTTAAAGATAATGTTAGAATTTTTTAAACAAATCAGCCTAAGTAGCTTTCTTTTTCTTTAACCTCTTTTCCCTGTTTTTCCCTTGCTTTTTTTACTTGTTTAACAAACTTCTTTAGCTTTTTCTCAACTTCTTCCCCAGTCTTAATTAAAGGTTTATAATCAACCTTTAAACCAAGATATTTGTCTAAAGCTTTTACAACCTCTCCAGCAGCTTTTGAGTCAGGCAATCCAGGGTGAGCCTTAACAAAAATACAAGAAACAGGTATTTCAGCCTTTTCAAGTTCAAGAATTAATGCAGCTGTAACCCCCTTAATAATGCCGTCTTCTAATTCACTCAAGTCAGCCTTGTTTAATCTCTTTTTCTTATCTTTAGAATTAGTAAAAAAATAAGCTTTTCCCTTCTCTTTAGTTTTGCCTTTTTCTTCAGAAATCCCTTCAATACTTATTATTTCTTGCGCATTTAATTTTCCCCCCAAATCCTGAGTTATTTTAGCTAACTTCCACTCAGAGCCAGTAACTTCTGTTAAACTTCTTAAAATTACAAGGTTGTATTTTTTATTATAATAAACTTCAAGAGGGTCAACAATCTCACTTTTATGTATTCCTACAATAGGTGTAAAATCTTCTGAAGCTATTCTGCCTATTTTTTCAGCTTTTAAATGCTTAATTAAAAATTCTGTAGCTATAGTTGAAACAAAACCAAATCCAGGAAACCCCTCAATTATAATTGGTTTTTTTGGCTCTTTTTTTAACTCAAATTCCATATACAAAAAAATAAAACAGGGTTTATAAATTTAACATAAAATAAAAAAGAAAAAAAGAAAAAAATCAAGAATTAAAGGTCGTGAGGCATCAAAGTTTTTCTATTGTTTGCTCTTGTCCTTTCAGCACCTTTTTCTAACAATTCTTGAACTTTTTCATTTAAAGCTTCAGCTACTTGACTTGAAACATTTACATCAACAGCCTCTTTTATTTTGCTTTTTACAACTAGGTCTACCATTTTCTAATTTTTTACCTCCTTTTTTCCTTTTGAATTAGATTTTCTTCCAATGCAGAAACAATATCTGCAACTAATGAAGCGAATAAACCAAATGCACTAATGAACAACCCGAAAACATCCAACACATTTATTTTCAATAAGATTATTACAAAATATAAGAAAATAACAAAATTAATAATTTCCGAAAATATTCTTAAGGCCTCTCCAGTTTTCATTTTATATTAATGCTCTAATTATACCATAAATTAGCAAGATAAGAGCAATTCCGCCAATTATCCATGCTAAGGCTCTTAAAATAGCCAATATTTTTTGAATCATTTTTTACCCTCCTTTTTTGAATTAGATTTTCTTCCAATTCTTCTTTCTCCAGGTTTTTCTTCCAAATCTTTTTTTGAAAAAGATTTGGGTTTCATAAATGGGAAGAGTATAACATC
The DNA here is from genome assembly GCA_964483015.1 of Candidatus Woesearchaeota archaeon. Taxonomy (GTDB): domain Archaea; phylum Nanobdellota; class Nanobdellia; order Pacearchaeales; family GW2011-AR1; genus PWGL01. The sequence goes on from CAZAAB010000010.1 coordinate 8,287, forward strand.
TCTAATTGAGGGCTGGTTTGTCAATAACATGACAAGTCTGTCAACCCCGAGGCCTAAACCAGATGTAGGAGGCATGCCATGTTTTAAAGCTTGAATAAAATCCCTATCATAAGGTGAAGCTTCTTCATCACCTTTTTTCTTAAATTCCTCTTGCTCTAACAAGACTTTTTTCAATTTTTGAGGGTCATTTAACTCAGAATAATTGTTCCCCATTTCCCACCCATTAATAATAGGTTCAAACCTTTCTGTTAATTCTGAGTTCTCTTTCTGCTTTGCCAACGGGGAGGTGTCAGAAGGATAGTCGTAAATAATAGTTGGCTGAATTAATTTTTGCTGAACTTTATCTTCAAAAATTTCTTCTATAGCTAAACCTCTCCTAAAACCAGCTTCAAGTTTAATGCCTTCTTTTTTCAAATACTTCTTTAACTTTGGATCACTTGCTTTTTCCACATCTATTTTTGTATACTTTTTTATAGCTTCTTTCATAGTCATTCTTTTCCAGGGCCTTTTGAAGTTAATTTCTTTCCCCTGATATTTTATCTTTGTTTTACCATTAATCTCTTTTACCACATATTCTATCATTTCTTCAAATAAATCCATGTTAGCTGTATAATCTTTATAAGCCCACATTGTTTCAAGTATGGTAAATTCGGGATTATGGTTATAGTCTATTCCTTCATTTCTAAATACCCTGTTCATTACATAAACCTTTTCAAAACCACCAACATTTAGTCTTTTTAAGTATAATTCATGAGAAATAGCAAGATATAGTTGAATGTTTAGGGCATTTAATTTCGACTTAAATGGTTTAGCTGAACCGCCACCATATAAAGGCTGCAGCATTGGTGTTGTAACCTCAATAAACCCTTTTTCATCGAGAAACTTTCTTAACAGCTTTATTATTTTGGTTCTTTTTTCAAATACTTCTTTAACTTCTTGATTCATAACTAAATCTAAATATCTTTTTCTGTATCTCTCTTCTTTGTCTTTTAAGCCGTGCCATTTTTCTGGCAATGGCAAAATAGCTTTTGACAATAATTTTAAATTTTTAACAAGTATTGTCAATTCTCCTGTTTTTGTTTTTATTATTTTACCTTCAACACCTATAAAGTCTCCTTGGTCTATGTAATTTTTAAAAAAATCTATATGCTTTTCTTCTGTTTCTTTTTTCTGCAACTGAATTTGCATTTTACCTGTAGAATCTTGCAAGTCAGCAAAAATAAGTTTTCCCATATTTCTAATAATCATAACCCTGCCAGCTGTCTTGCCCCTACTTTTAGATTTTTTATTTTTACCTAATTTTTTATGCTTTTCTTTTAACTCTTTTACAGAATTTTTCTTATCAAATTTATGGGGGTAGGGGTTTATCCCTTTTTTTCTTAACTCTTCTAATTTTTTCAACCTTTGTTTTATTATTTGTTTTTCTCTACCATTAGACATTTTAATACCTCTCTTAATCCATAAATATTAGCAATACAGCCTTTTAAACCTTTAGATTTGGCTAAATCGTCAAAATCTCAGAATTTTGAATTTCTTATAACCCTCAAAACTTTCATCAACAGTATCAAGTCTTTTTACAACAGCATGTTTTGGCCCTTGTTTTGCCTTTTCTACCATATTATTTACCTTGTCACTTTGACCTTCAAACCACGCTTCAACAGAGCCATCTTCTTTATTTCTGACATATCCCTTAATATTTAATTTTTCTGCTTGTTCTTTAATAAAGGCGCGAAAAAACACACCTTGCACGTTCCCATAAATAAAAACTCTAACTGCTTTTTTCATTTTCTATTCTTTTTTTCCACTCCCTTTCTTCTCTTCTATCTATTTCATGGTTTAAAATATTTATTGTCTGGCTTGAAAAATATGTTTTGTTGCCAATACTTAGCAATTTTTCATTTTTTCTCAGTCTCTGAAATTCTTTTTTTGGCAGGCCTTCATGATCACCCAGCAAAAAAACTGAATTAGCAAGTTTTTCATTTTTCATACTTCTTAAGTCTTTTCCTGATTTATCTAAAACAAAAATTTCCTTGCCTTCTTGTTTTAGCTCCTTAATAACATTTAACAGGCTTTTCTTTTCTATATAGCAGCCGGGAAAAGCCCTCACTTTTTCATTTTTTAAATTACTTCCCTTAAATAAAATTCTTTTTAATAAGCCACCTAAATTTTTTTTACTTGTCGGGGTTTTTTCATTAAACTGCAAGATGATGTGCCTTGGAGGGTTTGGCTTTCCATAAAAAACCAAATGCAATTTAACATCTTTTCTTAGTTGATTAGATATGAAAAATGAATGAATAATCGCATTACAGACTATATCAAGTCTTCCAGCATCTTTTAAGTTATCTAAATCAAAATTACCAGTTGTAACAGCCTTTTCTGAAAAATATATAAACTCTCTCATAAAAATAAGAAAAAAAGAAGGTTTATAAGTTTTTAATTCTTTCCGTAAAGTTTTTTAATTTTTTTAATTTGTTTCTATTATGAAAACTAAAATTTCAAATACGGTACTGGAGTTAGAAAGGGGAGATATAACTAATCAAGAGACTGAAGCCGTGGTAAATGCAGCCAATGCTCAATTAAAAATGGGTGGAGGGGTGGCGGGGGCTATCCATAAAAAAACAGGTCCTGAATTGGAAAAAGAGACTGAAAAGTTAGCTCCATTAAAGCCAGGAGAAGCTGTTTTATCTAATGCCTACAATCTACCGAATAAATATATAATCCCTTGTCTAGGGCCTGTTTATGGAAGAGATAAGCCTGAAGGTGAAATTCTTTCTAAATGTTATAAAAATGCCTTACAAATAGCTGAAGATAACAATATTGAGTCAATAGCTTTTCCCGCTATTTCTACAGGGGCTTTTAGTTTCCCTATTGAAGAGGCTGCCAAGGTCGCTTTAAAAACTATAATAGAAGGGGTGGAAAACTTAGAAAAAGTCAAGAAGATAAAATTCGTTTTATATGATAAGGAAGATTATGAAGTTCATAAGGAAGTTTTGGATGAGGTGTTGAAGAGGAATAGATCTAAATACTTCTAAACTTCCATAAGCACATATGTTACAGTATAATGTAACATATCAATTGAAAACAAACTCTGGCTTAGCGATTATGTTTTCTTTATTAACTCTTCTTGCTATTTCTATAAACCTATTTTTTGAAAACACGGCAAAATTTTCACCTTCTTCTAATTCTCCCGCCCTTTCTTTAACATCTTTTTTCATTACAGGCTTACCAGTCAGTAGCCGTTTTTCACTTCTTTTTTTAACCTTAACAACAGGCATTATCTTGCTTATAACTTCTCCAGGGATAATTATTTCTCTTAATTTTTTTTCCTTACCTTCTTTATACTCTTTAACTGCTTTTCCTAAATCATATAAATTTATAAAATTTTCATCATCTTCTGAAAAAATACTTGCTTTAGTTCTTCTTAACTCTAACATATGACTTCCACCGATGTTCTTGCCCATATCGCTTATCAGTTTCCTGATATAAGTTCCTGCCTCAACTTTTGTTTTAAATAAGGCATTTCCTTCATCTTGATTGTACTCTATCAACTTCCAAGAATAAACTTTTCTTTCTCTTACCTGTCTTTTAACTCTTGATTTTACAGGCGGTTTTTGCTTTATCCTGCCTAAAAACTTTTTCATTTCCTGTTTTAATTTTGTTTTATCAATTTTTTTATGTATTTTCATCACTCCAACATATTCTTTGTTTTTAGACATAAACCATTTTGTTAATTTGCAAGCTCTGTTTAATGCCACTGGCAAAACCCCTGTTACTTTTGGATCAAGAGTTCCAAAATGACTCATTTTTCTTAACCCCAACATTTTCTTAACAATCTCATCAGTTTTAAAAGAAGTAGGACCAGAGGGCTTATCTAAATTAAGAATTCCAAACTCTATTAGCTCTTTAATTGATTTTTCTTGTTTAATTTTCTTTAAGTTGATTTCCATAAACAAGAATAAGAATTAGCTTTTAATTATTTTTCTAAAGCTTTCCTTTTAACTCTCTGGCTTTTGCTTTTTCCTGTTTTTTCAACATGTTTTGCTTCTTTAGCTTTCTTTTTCGCTTTCTTTAATTCAGCTTCTTTAACAGATTCTTCTTTCTCCTTTTCCTTCTCTTTTTCTTCTTCACTTTTCTCTTCTTCCTTCTTCTTTTTCTCCTCAGATTTCTTCTTCTTAACTTTCTCAGCTTCTTTTTTCTCCTCTATTTCTTTCTTTTTCTTCCATTTAATTTTTTCAGGAACATCTACTAATTCAACTTCAATATTTTCTTCTTTTTTCTTTACCTTAACTTTTATTTTTGCGGGAGGTTTCTTAATCCCTTTGCCCCACAAAACCTCATTTAAGTATTTATCAAGTTTAACTTTTCTTAAATCCCGGTCATAAACTTTCATATGTCTAACTACAAATTGTTTTAAGGCTTTAACAGCTCTTTTAGCTCTCTTATACTTAGGAACTTTTAACCACTGTTTTCTTAAAGGGACTATATATTCTTTCTCAGCATTTTGCTTTGATTTTTTTTCTGCCATTTTTTATTTTTCTTAAATTCTTAAAGATTTTAACTTAGTTGATTTTGATTTAGCTTTTTTAGGTTTTATATTTTCTCAAGGTTTACTCATAATTTTTTTGAAAAATTATTATCCTAAGTGTTTTTTCTTAACCCTTCTTGGTTTGATTTTTAGTTTAGTTCTTCTCCAAGACCTTCTTGTCCTTGTCATTTCTGAAGGATGTTTTCTTTTTCCCTGGCCAAATTTTTTTAAAACAGCCCAAAAAGGAGCCCACTTAGTTCTTTTCTTCTGCTTGTTCAACTTAACTTTTTTTTGTGTTTTTCTTTTTCCCATTTTAATTTTGCTTAATTTTTTTTAATTTTATCAGCAGCACTGTTCATAAACTCTAATCCTTGTTTTGTCAATTCTCTGCCTTTTTTCTTTCCTTCAGCTTTTTTTGCTAATCCAGATTTTTCAAGTTGTTGTAAAATTGTCCTGATAATTTTTCCAGAAGCTCTTCTAAATTCATCCCTTCTTGCGCCCATGTCTTTTTTACTCCCGTACCTTACTCTTAACCTATTAACCCCAAGAACACCTTTTATATGTAATTGTCTTAATATTGAAGCAGCTCTTTTGTACCACCAGTTTTTCTCGCTAGGAGGCCTTTCTTTTGCAGGCCCTGTTTTTACATATAATGCCCACTCAGGCGTTTTCATTTCTTCTTTTTCTTTTAAAGCCATAGCTAACTTCTCATTTAGCTCGTCAGCTTTTACTTCATATATTATTGTCATCTTATTTTTTTAATTAAATGTTCCGGTTTCAGTTCATTTCTTCTAATTCTTTAACTTCTTGAGTAAAGCTTTTCTCCGGGTTTTTGATTAAACTTTTTTTCAAAAAGTTTATTGGGCATGCTTTTCAGCATTAGAAAGTTTCAGCGAAACTTTTACCCATTTTTATACTTAGAAATAAGTTTATAAATCTAATGCTTTTTAATTTTAATAGTGTGTCCTATTACCTTATATTCATACTTTTTACCTAACTTATCAATCATATTATCAGCAATTTCTTTAACTTTTTCTTTACTTGCTATAGACTTTAAAACTTTAACCTTAATTTTTTTTCTTTTTTTAAAAGCATTTTTCAAACTATCCATAAAATTTTCAGATAAACCATTCTTCCCTAATTGCATTTTAATTGCTGGTTTCATTTTCTTATTTAATTTGATTATTAATTTTCTCTTCTACTTTTTTCAAATCTTTTTTTCTAACCTCAACTTTTTTCTTTTTCTTAACACTAAAAGTCCCGGTTTTCATATTTTCATTTTTATAAACATTTCTACAATTAAAAATATTTACAACAACATCGCTTTTATTTTTTTTCCAGTCTTGGCTAAACTTTGCTGTAAATATAGCAGTTTCTTTCAAATCTTTTTCAGTCACTTTTTCCGGCCTTTCTTTAATAACCGAAAAAGGGCTTCCAGGTTTTTCTGTATGTAAAGATAAGAGGTTTTTTCCCATTAACTTTTTCATTAATTCTTCATTACTTTCTTTATCCTTCCCACTTAAAACTTTTTTCCCTGAAGAAGTTTTAAATTTTCTAAACTTGATTTTATTTTTCATTTTTTACTTTTCAACCATGCATCAACAATTTTTAAGCATTTTTTTTGAGAAGGCCAGGTTAATAAGTTATAGGCTTTTTTAAAATTAAGCCACTTATAATTGTCATGTTCTTTATCTTTGTTTTGGCTTAAATTTACCCTGCCTTTAACTTCTGCTGAATACAGTTTCCATTTCTGCCCAACAACCCCGGGCCTGTCTGGCAACTCTCTGCCATAATTAAATCTCCCCTTTTTATTGAATGTATCTATTTTTGCCACTTTTAACCCTGTTTCTTCTTTTAATTCTCTTTTAACCACATTATTTTTATCAATCTCACTCTTTTTAATTCCTCCCTTAGGAAATTCCCACCCTGTCCAATGCAAGATTCTATGCAAAAGCAGATATTTTATTTTCTTGTTAATTTTATATGTAACAATATAAACTCCTGGCCTGTATTTTTTTATTTTTGCCATTTGTCAATTGCTTGTTTTAATTCTTTATTTTCTTTTAAATAATTTTCCCAGTTTTCATTTTTATCAAAATCAACTGCCTGCCTCATTGCCTTGGCCCCAGCAGTAATCCCAGAAGGATGGCCAGCCACCCCACCCCCAGCCTGAATTATAATGTTTTTACCTAAAGCATTAATAACTTTTTGAACTAAGCCAGGATGTAAACCTCCAGAACAAATAGCCATCATAGCCTTAACATCAAACCATTTTTGCTTTAGCTGATTTT
>CAZAAB010000011.1:0-14012 GCA_964483015.1 Candidatus Woesearchaeota archaeon
CTGTTGATTAGAGTTGGTGGCAGTTCTATCTGACTAGCCACAGTTTGGTAGGGGTCAAACCTGCCAAACTTAGGATTTGCAGCAGCCAACACAGAAGTTTCTGCTCTTAAAGTTGCCTGAATGTTTGCTTTGCTTATTGTTACTGTTTGCTGTTCAAGCGCCTCATGCATCGCTGACCTGTCTTCCTGCCCCATTTTGTCTAGCTCATCTATACATATGATACCTTTGTTGCTCAACACTATTGCCCCCGCCTCTAAAGACCAGCCTTTTAAGTATTCATCTCTTACAACTGTAGCTGTTATACCTGCAGCACTTGCGCTTTTTCCTGCTACGTATCTTCCTTTTGGGGCAATCCCGGAAATATATTTTAATGTTAAACTTTTTGCAACTCCTGGATCCCCAACTAAAAATACATGAATGTCTCCTCTTGCCATGGTGTCATCACTTCTTTTTTTCTTAACCCCGCTGAATAATTGCAAAACAAGTGCTTTTTTTATTTCTTCATAACCATAAATTGAAGGGGCTATACTGTGAACAAATTTATCTAAAACATTTGAGTCAGCAGCCAGTTCTTTAATTTGTTTTTCATCTTCTTCATTTATCTCAACTTCTTCAAAAGTTTCTTCTAAGGGGATGATGTTGTTTGCTTCAATAGCAATATCTGACCTGGTTAACTTGCTTCCACTTCTTGAGGTTATTGGTATTTCTTTTAAAATTCCATTAACTTGAACTCTTGAGCCAGGAGTTGTTTTTTCTTCCATTTTTGGCTCAACTAAGTCTTCTTTTAAGAAAATATTTACTCTTCTTGGCTGTTCCCCACCGACTAGGGATTCTGGAGATTCTTCAATAACAAGTCTTTGGGCATCAACCATGTTTTTTTTAATCATCCTAAAATTACCCTTCCTTCCACAGCTGCACCTTTTTGGTGTCTTAAACTTGCTCTCTACTTGCAGTACAGACATTACTGCTCCGCAAGAAGGGCATTCGAACTTTGCATTAACCACTTGTGGTCTTACCTCACTTGCCTGTCTTACTATCCCCTCAATCTGGATTAACTTGCTTAAATGTTTGCTTCTTAAGTTTCTTATTTTTTCATTATAATTTTGGGGCAGGCCCATAACTCTTATTCTCGGGTTTTCGATTAAACCTGATTTTTCTAAAGCTACTTCTAAAATTTGTAAAGTTTCTTCTGGCTCAGATATGATTAATTCTGCCAACTTATGTGAGAAAGAGGCAATATTTTCAAAATTTACAAATACGACATTTTTGCCTTCTCTTATGTTTTTTCCTAATTCTTTTTTATAACTGTCAAAAAAGTTTCTTGCTTCTAAAATAAGCTCTTCTGTCTTTTTACTCTCTTTTTTAATCTCTTTTTCTTTTGCCATATTTAATTTAGAGCGAGGGGTTTTAAATTAATTTTTATATATTAATATACATATTGAACTAACAATTAGATTCATCCCCCAGCACTTAACTTTAATATTTGCTCTTTATTAATTTTTCTTATAATTTTCAAGTTAAAATATAAAAAGTTTGATTAATAGTTGATAAACAGGTATTTATAAGATATTTTAGTTTGTATTAAAAATGGCAATAGATATGGTTGTTCCGGCAAGAGTGGAGGAAGAAGAGATGAGGCTTTTTTCAAGATTATTGTACTCTCATTTCTGGGAAAAATTTTCTGATGAAGGTGGTGACAGGCTTTTACATGATGGCAGTGCAAGTAACGGGGAATTAGAGTTTGAGAGGAGGATGATGAGGGGAGTTTGGGAACATAATTTTCTTCCACAATATCATAAAGCGTGCAGGGAACACGGAATTCCTGAGGAATATTGGTTAGATTAATTAAAATAGAAAAAATTATCCAATTCTTCTTACAGCTGCCTTAACATTTTTGACTAATAAGTCCATACTTTCTTTTAGCTGGTTTCTGTTCTTAGTGCCTGTACATACTAATTTGCCGTTAGTAAACAATAAAAATGTGGCTGTTGGCTCGTCTAATTTATAAACTAAACCTGGAAACTGTTCTGGCTCATATTCAACATTTTCTAATTCTAATGCCATAAGGTTTAGGTTTAATCTTAAGTCTATGTTTCCTGAAGCCACTATGTTTTGTACAGTTATCTTTGGTTTTTCTTTTACCTTGATGCTTATTTTCTTTAGCTGCTTTATTACTTCATCAATTACTTTTCTTACTTGCCTTCTGTTCTTAGTGCCTGTACATACTAAATTGCCAGAAGAAAACACTAAAACTGCTGATTTTGGCTTTTTTATTCTTAAAACTAGCCCCGGAAATGTTTCTGGATTATATTCTGTGTTTGACTGGCTTCTTGCCAGCTTAGTTAAAGGCACTTTTACGTTTAGAGAAGTTGTGGCAACGATATTTTGGACTCTTAACTTGAATTTCTTCTTCTTGCTAGAAGTCTTTTTTGCCATTTGTAAATATGTTTATAAAAACTTATTTATAAAGGCTTTGTTTTTACTTTTTATACTCTTTTTTTACTTCATTGATTGTTGCTATCTCGTCTATATTTTTATCTGGCCTTAATTTTTTAAATCTGGGAAATCTTAAGGCAAAGCCAGAAGAATATTTTGGGCTTTTTTGTATGTTTTGATAGACAACCATCACTACTATTTTTGGTTCAACATCAATATGTATGCCTTTTGTCTTTTTCTCTATTTTTTTCAGTTTTTTTGTCATTTGTTTGTAAGAAAGACCTTCAGATTTTTTTTCTTTTAAACCAGTAGAAACTTTTCCAACCTCTAAGAGCTTGTTTTTACCTTTACATGAAACATAAAAAGAGGTAAGCCAGCCAGCTCTTTTACCAGTACCATAGTCGGCTCCAGTAATGACTAAGTCCATTTCGTTTTCTTCGGGTTTTATTTTTATGCCGTAGCCAACCCTGCTGCCTGGCTTGTATTCAGCTTCAAGATTTTTCATCATTATTCCTTCTTCTCCCTGTTTTAATGCTTGTTCATAGAATTTTTGAGCTTTTTTTACTGATTTAGTTTTTAGTGCTTTTGAGGGTCTGATTTTCCATTTTTTACTTTTAATAATTTTTTCTATTTTCTTCCTTCTTTTTTTTAAGGGTTTATTTAAGTAAGATTTATTGTTGTGGTAGAGAATATCAAAGACATTTATTTCTACTGGCAGTTTCTTTTTTAGTTTTTCAATATCATATTTTCTTTTGATTCTCTGGCTTATCTCTTGAAAAGGCCTGTACTGTTTTTTTTGATTGTACCCAACAGCTTCAGAATCAAGAATAAAGTTTTTTCCTTTAACATATTTTTTAACATACTCTTCAACTTCTGGAAACTGCTTTGTCACATCTTCTAATCTTCTTGTGAAAATCCTTATCCCTTGTTTACTTTTTGTTATTAACATTCTAAAGCCGTCATACTTATATTCAATTAAGCAAGGTTTTCCAACTCTTTCAAAACCTTTTTTTATTGAATCTTCCTTCTGAAACAGCATTACCTTTACCGGCTTTCCAGGGCTTAACTCAACTTTTTCCAATGCTTTCTTACCTTCACAAGATTTTTTAAAAACTAAAGAAAAGTCTGTTGTCTTATCATAAGCCTGCTGAACAAGTTTTTTGTTTTCTTTATTCTTAAAGCAGGCTTTTACTACGGCATCTCTTAATGTTGAACTGCCGACACCTATTCTTAGGTCATGAAGAATAGTCCTTACAATATACCTTGCTTCTAAAGAAGATGCAGAGGTTAACAGTTCTGCTATTAAAGAAAGCTTTTTTTCAATTGTGCCTTTTCCTTCAAACTCTGTTAATCTTTTCAAGTTTTCCAAAACTTTTTCAGCTGTCAGTTTTTTCTTAGATAATGTTTTCTGACTTTTTTCTTCAACAAGTTTTTCTGCTACTGTTCCTAAATCACCTTTTTCTTTCCATAGTTTTGTTATTTTTTCAGAAGAAGCTCCTGTTGCCTTTTTCAAAACTTTTTTCATTAATTTGTTGCTTACTCCAAGCTCTGTTTTGTTGTAATCTGGGTAAACTCTTCCTTGTAAAAGATAGACGATTTCTTTGTTTTTTTCTTTTTTTAAGCCTTTTAAAAAACAGGCTAAAATTTCAATTTTTTTTAACCTTGAAGAGCGTTTTTCTAATTTTTCATAGGTTTTTGCCAGTTTTGAATAATCCATAAAAGTAGAGAGAAAAAGACATTTTTATATGTTATTGTTAATTTTCTTAACATAAGATATATAAACTAAATTTGTTTTAGATAGTTAAGAGAGAAAAAGGAGGAGCAAAAAATGTTATCAGATATACCTAAAAATTTGAGAAGTGTTAGTAAGGAGAATATTGATAAAGAAATTTTAAGAGCAGGCATTATTGCTGAGTTAGATGCTGTTTCTTTGTATGAGCAGTTAGCAGCTATGACTGAAGATGAAAATGTAAGGAAAGTTTTGTTAGATATTGCTAAAGAAGAAAAAGAACATGTTGGAGAGTTTGAAACTTTGTTGTTAGAGAAAGATAAAGAGCAGGTTGAGGCTAGTAAGGAAGGTAAAGAAGAAGTTGAAGAACTGACTAAATAATTTCTTGATTTTATTTTAATAATCTATAATGGGGTTAAAATGTTGAGAGATTTTCCAGATGTAAATTTTCTAAAAGAGTGTGAAAAGGAGATTATATCAACAGCTAAGATAAATGTAGGAGCATTAGAGAGGGAACCAGTAGATTTTGGAAAGGATTCAATAGAAGATGAGTTGGATTCAGACTATTTAGCTTCAACAGTAGTGAATTTAAAAGAGGTCGCATGGATATTGTCTTGTCGGGGTTAGTTTTTCTAATCAGCGAATCTTGGAGGTATTCACTTGACTGATTTAAGTATAGATTTTATATAATAACAGTTACAATTGAAACTATATTTAGTTACAGATGAAACTATTTGCGGTATTCAAAAACTCTTCTTATTTTTACTGAAACATTATATTTTTTGAAAACCTTAAGAAAAGAATCCAAATTTTCAGCTGGAATCATTATTACATTAGTCCCCAATTTTTCTCCAGCGAATTTTTCTAATAATCCATTATACTCTTTATCATAATGCTTATATCCGAAAAGTTTTTTGTTAATCATTACTCTATGGGAATTATTATTTATTGGAGACCATCTCAAAATAATTTTGTTTTTTCCTTCTCCTATCTTTGAAGAGAAACTGCTGTACAATACAATTGAACTTCCCACTATGCTATCTTTAAGTTCCCATTCTTCTAATCTACCTATTAATAGATTTACATCGTTATTTATATTTTGTAATTTCCAGTATTTTTTGAATTTTATGGATTCAAAAAAGTCTTTTTTGATTTCTTTTATTCTATCTTCTATTTTTTCCCTAGCATTCTTTGTTTTAACTATGGTATCGATAAAAATATCTAAGTCGCTGTCTTTACTTGCTTCTTTTCTGGCTACAGACCCAAATAAGATTATCCTTTTGATTTGTTCGAGCTCTTTCTTTTTCAAATTCTCTATTAAGAAAGATGCAAAATCTGAAGCATATCCTATCAATTCCATTTTAACTCGAGTTTTTCAAATAAGGATTTAAGTTCATAAAAAGACTTTAATACGGATTCAACACTTTCTATTGGTCTGGGTTTGCCATAACAAAGTAAATTTCTTTTCTCTTCAATCTGACAAATTAAATTAATTATTTCTTTTTTCTTAGGAAAATCAAAATTTAGTTTTTCGTATGCCTTTTTCTTAGAATTGAACCAGCCATGTTTTATTATAGTGCAGGGGTTTATAAGGTCTTTTTCATGAAGAAAGACTTCCAACATTTCAACCGCAGATGTTGAAGTATTGAATCCGATATTTCTTTGTCTTTCTTGAAGACCTTTTCTAACACTTTCTTTTAAGACATTCAGGCTTTCTCTTATGTTCCTTAGATGGTCTTTAATCTTCATATTCGTATAAAGAAGAATACTTATTTAAATCTTTTGTTACAATTGAAACTATATTTTAGTTACGAATGAAACTATAAAATAAATTATGTTTGAATTAAAATTAAAATTTTTCATCTCCCAACGATTTCAAAACATGTTTAATCTCATTTATGGTTTTTTGTTGATCTTTTTTCTTTGATATTCTTACAAATTTTATCAGCAAGTCTTTCAATTCAGAGCTTTTCAGTGTTTTGATTTTATAGCCGTCAGTTATGAAGTAAAATCTGAATGATTTATATTTTAATTCTTTTATTGCTGTTTTACCTACCTGGCCTATTGTTTTTCCTTTTTTGGGCCTGTCTTTTAAAGAACACATCAACTCAAAAATTTTTACGGATTCTTTTTTGAATTTTTTGTTAATCTTTTTTTCCAGTCCTTTAGTGATGATTACTTTTGCCATCTTTTCTTGGCTTTAGAAAGAGCATTCTCTATTGGAATTGTATCTTCTTCATTTAATAAAAGGTCTCTTAGTTGTCTTTCTTTTGCACTTTTTAAAAGTCTGCAAATTATTTTAGAATACGATTCTCCTTTAAATCCGAATTCTCTTATTTCTTCTTTAACATTTTCAGGAATTGCTATAGTTGTTTTTTTCATCTTTATATACATTATATTTATTATAATAGTTATAACAGTTATAGTTTATAAAGTTTTCGATTTTAAACTAATTGGTAGTTAAATCAGCTTGGCCATCCCATCAAATTTATATTCCTGGATTATCAGGAGCATTTCAAAATCTTTAATCATGTTTGGGAATTTTTGCTCTATGTTTCTTATAGAAAGAATAATTATTTCCCTCTTCTTTTTCCAGCTCTTACTGAGGGCCTGGATTTATTTTCAGGAGATTTGTTTCTTAAACCTCTAGATTTTTTACCAGCAGAAGTTTTCCCGTGTCTTGCCCTATCTTTATTATTTTTTTTACAAATCCAGTTGATTTTCTTATCGTTTTTAATTTCTGGTTTTTCTGGGTCCACTAAAATAACTTCATAAAAGTAATTTTTACCGTCTTTTGCTATTTGATAACTGTTTAATACTACAAGGTTTTCAAACTTGTTTTTTGCCCTTAACTCAGCAACCCATCTGTAAGACATTTTTAATGTTTTTCTGTTAGTCTGTCTTTTTGTTCTTCTTCCAGCTTTTCTTTTTGGTCTTTTTCTTCCACCCCTTTTAACCCTTACCCTTGCTGTTATAAAACCTTTCTTGTCTTTATACCCTAATTTTCTCGCCCTGTCAAGGTCTGTGGGTTTGTCTATTTTTGTAACCGCCTTTTCTCTCCTCCATTTAGGCAGTTTTTCTTTTATGTTTTCTCTTATATTCTTTTTTATGTATTTATAAGCAGCCATTTTCATTAGTAAGTAATTAGTTTTAAAAAGATTTGTTTTTAAATGTTTGCTATATAAAAATTTATAAATAAGGAAAAGCTGAAAATATAAGGAGCCCGTAGCTCAGTAGGTTAGAGCGCTACATCTTGTTTAAACAAGAGGCGATTCTGATAAGCTAGCTTTCAAAAAGTTAGCCGGTTCAAACCTACAAGCCATTTTAGGAAGGTAGAGGTCCCAGGTTCGATCCCTGGCGGGCTCATTTTATTAATTTAGGCAGTTTTAAAGTTTAAAAATGAATAAGAAAAATAAGAAGATATTAATGTATTTTGCCATTGTATTGTCAGTTATATTTATTTTAGATATTTTGCTTTTATTAGAAGTTGATGTTAAAGAAGTTAAAGATGAAAAAAAATTAGAAGAAAAAGGCAATGCAAGCGAGGTTAAGTTAATGCTGCCAGCTATTGATAACGAGGGCAGGGGGGTTCCAACTTTTTTATTTGTAAAGGCAGTGGAAGGAGAAGGAAAAACTTTAACTGATATAGAAAATATTTTGTTTTTTGCAGATACACAGCATTCAATAAGAATAGCCAGGATGGTTGCTGAAAATATTACTCAGGTTAATTGTAGCAAGTATGATTTAATCTATAGTATTAAGGCAAATGCCTCGGTTATTGGCGGCCCTTCAGCAGGTTCTGCGATAACAATAGGGACTATTTCTGCGTTGACTGGAAAGCAGCCAAATAAATCTGTTATGATTACAGGAACTATAAACCATGATGGAAGCATAGGACCTGTTTCTTCTATTTTAGAAAAAGCAAGAGCTTCAAAAAAAGCTGGTGCAGAGTTATTTCTTGTCCCCTTATTGCAATCAAGAGAGGTTGTTTATGAAGTAAAAAAGCATTGTGAAGAGTTTGGTTTTAGCGAGGTTTGCTGGGAGGAGAAAGTTCCAAAAAAAGTTAATGTTGGGGAAGAAGCAGGTATTGATGTTAGAGAGGTTGAAAGTATAGAAGAAGCTGAAGAGTATTTTTTCTAACTTTCTAACTCTAAAATCAATTTTTCATTTTTTAACTTATATCTAGAAATTGACAGTGAAACTGGCAGAAGTTTAAAATAAACTTTATCTTTGCCAAAAGCTTTAATTTCTATACTATTTTCAAGTTTGTTAATTGCAAGGTTTTTTTCATCTTTTACTTCGGGAAGAGAGATTTCATAAATAATTTTATTAGACATTCTTCTTACTGTTGTTGAAGCTTCTTCTCTGGGTAGTGAGGCGAGTTTTTCTTTTTTTTCTTTTGATAATTTTGGCTGTTTAATCTTGCTTTTCTTTTTCTTTGGCTTTATTTTTTTCCCAAAATTTTTCATTCCAGGACCAAAACCACTTACTTTAATTTCAGGCTTTTTGCCCGTGCCTGTTGAAATATTTATGCTAAATCCTTTTTTTCTTAATTTAGGTTTTTTCTTCTTATTGGTTCTTTCTTCACCTATTCTTTTATCAAGTTCTTGAAACTGTTTATCAACCTGTTTTAGTAAAGAAGAGAATATTTTATTAAATCCGAATGGAAGACCGATGCTATTGTTTATATTAAGATTGTCATCTCTGCCTAATAAGCCGTATTTATTTCTATTTTTTTCTTCAATATTAAAGCCGCAATAGGGGCAAAAGCTAAATCCTTTTTCTATTTTTCTGCCGCAGTTGGGGCATTTTTTCTCAAACATTGTGTTATTATCAATAATCTTTTTTTTATAAATCTTGTTGTGAGAAAAAAGCTATTATTTTATGTTTTTAAATTTTTTTATTTTAAAGTTATAGAAAAACTTTAATAATATGTTTGTTTTTCTAAGAAAATGGAAAAAAGAGATAAGTTCGAAAAACTTGCTGATAAGTACGGGATAAATCTTGAAAAATTAAAACAAGAGCAGATAGGGCTGGCTAAAAATCTTAAAATGGGAGATGAGAGAGATTATTCCAGTGTTACTAAAATCGGAGGGATTTACGCTTCTTTTTTTAAAAACAATATTGTTTCTGGGGTAGTAGTTTTTTCAGAAAAAGAGGTTATTGGCCAGGAGTATTTTAGAGATAAGGCAGGGTTTCCTTATATTCCGGGGTTTAGAAGTTATAGGGAGATTCCTTCAATGGTTCAAGCTTTAAACAAGTTAGAAGAAAAGCCAGAGGTTATGTTAATTAATGGGCACGGGATTTTGCATCCAAGAGGGATTGGGATGGCTTCACATTTTTCTTTATCTACAGGAATTCCTACAATAGGGATAGCAGATTCCTTGCTTGTGGGAGAGATTAAAGGAAAAGATGTTCTTTTAGATGGGGGGGTAAAAGGCAGAGTAGTTAATACGAAACAAGGGGCCAAACCTTTATTGATAAGTCCTGGCAATTTAATTTCACTTGAAACTGCTGTTAAAATAGTTAAAGAAAATGTTACAAAACCCCATAAAATGCCTGAACCATTAAGAATTGCAAAAAGATATTCAAAAAAAGTTGTAAAAGAGCTTTTTAAAGATTAGTTGTTTTTTCTTTTAATCATCTTTCCCACTTTTCCCCGCTTCTTTTTCAATATTTAAGAAGTTATGTATCAAGTGTTGCTGTAAGTTATGGGTTGGGCCGAATCTTTTTAATGTGGCAAGAGGTTTGAATTTTCTAACTTTTCTAACCTCTTTTATTTGAGGCAGGAATATCATTGAAGTTAGAGCTCTAAGTAGAGATGATATAAAGAAGATAGTTAAGAAGCTGTTTATTGAAGGCAGGAATGATGGAATTTCATTTAATATAAGACCTCCAAGTGCAGAGCCTATAAAAACACCTATTCCGATTAATATGTTGTAATGGGCAATTCCCTTGCTTCTTTTTTCTGGGGTCAGGTTATCATACATAAAGCTGAAAGATGCAAGGTTAAAGCCACTCCACCCCACCCCAACTATAAGCATAGGCAGTATTAAGTAGGGGGGAGAAGATGAGAAAAACCATAAAATTGGCATGATACTTATGAAAATTGAAGAGAGTATTAAAGATTCTTTTCTCCCGTATTTGTCAGAAAATTTTCCCCATAATGGTGCTGTAAATATAGCTGAAAAGACAGACGACATGTTGATAATCATAAATACTGTATAAGAAAAATCCAACTCTTTTAACATATAAACTGAAAAAAAAGGTGAAGCTATCATTACAGATAGATACATGATTGATGAAAATAAAGAAAATTTAGTGAAATTACTTTTATTTAAAATGAATTTGAAAAAAGAAGATTTATCTTTTTTATACTTAAATTTGGGTTCATAATATTTTTTTGTGTAAAATACGCAAACAAACCTTGCTATAGAGGCAGTTAAAAAAAGCATTGAAAAGCCCATTAATGCCATCCCTTTAGTTTTAAAGTAGTCAAGTAGGAATGCAGAAGCAAGGGTTGCAATTAACCCTATTGTTCCTGCAATTTTTTCCCTTTTTCCAAAATAATAGCCCCTTCGATTATCTGGAACAACATCGCCCATTAGTGAGAACCATGCTGGCAAGGCAATTGCTCCGAAAATTGCAAATAATGTGTAAAATACTATTAAGATGTAGGGGAGGTGTGTAGTAAATAAGTTGTTGAAGAAAAGAAGAGATAGCAAGATTATTGGCAAGAACATTAGAGCTTGAAGAGAAATGTTAATCAAGATTATTTTTTTCCTTGAAAATTTTTTCATTAGTTTTGAAGAAAATAGCTGGGTTACTGGAGGGAGTAAACCGTGAAAACTTTTTAATAAACCTATTTGAAAATTAGTTGCGTTTAAAGCGAGAGCATATGGAATTATGTATGAATTTCCCAAAGAATTCATTATTGAAGAAAATGAACCCTCTTTTACAGCTAGGTTCATTGTTTTCTTTTTTTCTCTCTTTTCCTTAACCTGTTTTAAGATTTGTCTTCTCTTTTTTTCCGGGACTTTTTCTTTTCTTAATTCTTGTTTTAAAACATCTTCACCCTCTTTTTTTCTCGTCATATTGTTTATAAAAATATTTAATATTTAAATTTACTTATTTTTACAAGTAGATTTAAAAACTCTTTAATTTTGATTTTAATATGAAAAAAATGATTGAAAAGGCGGCAAGTTTGTATATAGATTTGACTGAAGATATTAATCCTGAAGATATAGCTGTTGGAAAAGAAGTTGAAGATAGACAGAAGCAAATGCTGAAAGTTTTAGAAGATGTTAAAAAAGAAGTTAAAAATCCTAAAAAATTTATTAAGGAAGGCATGGAGGTTGTTAAAGAAAATGAAGAAGCTTTTTCTACTTCATTTATAGAGCCGTATTTTGACGATTTTTTAAATGTTTTATTGTTAGATTTGTATAAGAAAAAGATTATTGACAAGAAAGAGTTTGAAAAGTTAAAAAAAGAGTATGGAAAAGAAGGGGTTGATATTTATGTGTGAGTGTGGCAGCCGAGATTTTCCTCTTACTACAGAAAGTTTTTGCTCTTAATCTTTTTTCTAAAAAGATTAATGCGCCAGCCGAGATTTGAACTCGGGTCGCTGCCTTGGGAAGGCAGAATCTTGCCACTGGACTACTGGCGCGTGTATTCTAATTATGATTGTGAGTTATATAAATTTTTATATATGTTGGTGGATATTGTTAAATATGAAACCCAGCAAAGATAAAAGAATAGTGTATTGGAATAGAACAGAGCCAAGACCTCCAGAAGAAGTTCACGAATGGTATTTCTTAATTATAAATGAGCCAAAAATGATTGAAAGGATTAAAGGAAGATTGTTTGAGCATTTTAAGCCTGTTGATGAGATTGTTGAGTATAGAAATAATACTATAACAGGACAGGATTTAAGGGCTTTGTGTTTGTCTTTTGAAACTCCCGAAAGTGAGTTAAGGAAAGAAGTGAGACAGGGAGTTTATAAGGGTCAGTGGAAGAAAGATAACGAGTTATATAGGAGGCCTGGATTAGATAGTTTGATTAACAGAAGAATTAAAGAAGTTACAGGAAAAACCTTTAAATAATCCTTTTTCTCATTCCAGTTATGGCGAAGAAAAATAATAAGTATTATGTGACCACTCCTGTTTATTATGCTAATGGCCCAGCCCATTTAGGAGGCGCCTACACCACTATAGCTGCAGATGTTTTGGCAAGATGGTATAGGTTGAAAGGGAAAGAAGTGTTTTTTTCAACTGGGACCGATGAACATGGCAAGAAGATTCAGGAAATTGCAGAGAAGAACAAGGAAAAACCTAAGGAATTTGTGGATAAGATTGTTAAAAAATGGAAAAGGACTTTTGAAAAACTGAATATCTCTTATGATAATTTTATTAGAACTACGGATAAAAAACATGAAGAAGAAGTTAAAAAAATGTTAAAGAAGTTGTATAATAAGGATTTAATTTATAAGGGAAATTACGAGGCATATTATTGTGTCGGATGCGAACAGTATTTAACAAAATCAGATTTAGTAGATGGAAAATGCCCTTTACATAATAGAGAGCCGGAACTGAAAAAGGAAGAGGCTTATTTGTTTAGGTTGTCAAAATTTCAGGATAAGCTGTTAAAATTAATTAAGTCTGGAAAATATGAGATACTTCCTAAAGAAAGGAGAAAGGAAATTATCACTTTTATTGAGTCAGGTTTAGAAGATGTTTCTATCTCCAGGTTAAAGGAGAAGGTTAGTTGGGGGATTGAGTTGCCTTTTGATGATAAACATTGTGCATGGGTTTGGCCAGACGCATTTTGGAATTATCTTACAGGTTTAAAAGAAAAAAAATCTTTCAAAAAATTTTTCCCCCCGGATTTACAGTTAATGGCCAAGGATATTTTTAGGGTTCATGCTACCATATGGCCCGCATTATTGTTGGCTCTGGGTTATGACCTTCCCGAGACGTTATTTATTCATGGATATTTTACTGTTGATGGCAGAAAAATGTCAAAGTCTTTAGGAAATGTAATTGATCCTGATGAATTATCTGATAAGTACAACACAGATAGTGTTAGATATTATTTAATGAGGAATATTCCTTTTGGTAAGGATGGGAATGTTTCAGAACAGGGCCTAATTGATAGGAATAACAACGAGCTGGCCGACAAGTTGGGAAATCTTGTTTCAAGAGTTTCAAGCTTAATTGAAAAATATGGTTTAGAAAAATGTGAAAATAAGTTAATTAAAAGGTTAAAATTAAATCAAATTGAGAAAAAGATTGAGAATTATGAGTTAGACAAAGTTTTAGAATTAATTTTCGGATTTATTGATGTTTGTAATCAGCAAGTTCAGGAAAATAAAATTTGGGAAACTGGAGATAAGAAAAAATTATATGAGTTAGCTGATTCAATTAAAGTTATAGGAATATTATTATGGCCTTATATTCCTGAAACAAGTGAAAAAATAGCTAAACAATTTGGATTTAGAATTGGTTATAAGGAAATTAATAAGCCATTAAAAACAGGAAAAATTAAAAAGTCGGGAATATTATTTAAGAAGATTAAAGTAAAGTTCAGTAATTAATATTTAATTTTTTTAATAGTTTTTATTTTTGCATTTCCTGAAATATGAATTTCCTCACCAGCACCATCTCCTTCAAATGAACTTCCCCTACCAGCATAATCTCCTTTAAATGAACTTCCCCTACCAGCATAATCTCCTTTAAATGAACTTCCCTCACCAGCATGATTTCCTTCAAATGAACTTCCCCTACCAGCATGATCTCCTTCAAATGAACTTCCCCTACCAGCATGATCTCCTTCAAATGAACTTCCCCTA
>CAZAAB010000011.1:14112-14343 GCA_964483015.1 Candidatus Woesearchaeota archaeon
CCAGCACCATCTCCTTCAAATGAACTTCCTAAACCAGCACCAAACCCTTCAAATGAACTTCCCTCACCAGCACCAAACCCTTTAAATGAACTTCCCCTACCAGCATGATTTCCTTCAAATGAACTTCCTAAACCAGCACCAAACCCTTTAAATGAACTTCCCTCACCAGCATGATTTCCTTCAAATGAACTTCCCCTACCAGCATAATCTCCTTCAAATGAACTTCCCCTA
>CAZAAB010000012.1:0-13530 GCA_964483015.1 Candidatus Woesearchaeota archaeon
ACCTTTTTCTGTTGACCTTGCCATAATTGTTGTTCCTGCTAATAAGGTTTCAAAAGTTTTGCAAGGGTGCGGGAAAAAAGAAATTAATAAAGTAATGATAATAAGTGCTGGATTTTCCGAAGCAGGAAATAAAAAATTAGAAAATAAAGTTGAAGCAATAGCAAAGAAATATGATATAGAGGTTTTAGGGCCCAATGTTTTAGGAATTATAAATCCTTATAAAGATTTAAATGCAAGTTTTTTTAAGGAAATGCCTGAAAAAGGAAACGTTGCTATAATTTCTCAGTCAGGTGCTGTAGGCACTTCTTTGTTAGATAAAGCATTAGAAGAAAATCTTGGAATTTCAGGATTTGTTTCTTTAGGCAATATGTTAGACAAAGACTTTATTGATTCTTTAGAGTATTTTGGAGAAGATGTTAAAACAGGAACAATTGTTTTGTATATTGAAAGTTTGAAAAAAGAAACAGGCAGGAAATTTGTTCAGTTATGTAAAAATATAAATAAAAATATAATAGCAATTAAAGCCGGAAAAACTAAAAAGGGCAAAGAAACAGCTAAAACTCACACAGCTTCATTGTCAAGTCCATCTTCAATATATTCTGGGGCATTTAAGCAGGCAGGGATCATTGAGGTAGATAGTTTGGAAAAAATTATGTATTTGTCAAAGATTTTTTCTATGTATGGCAAAGTGGGAAAAAAAGCATGCATAATTACAAATGCAGGCGGTTTAGGAGTTTTAGCAACAGATGTTTTGAAAAATATTGAACTGCCAGAAATCCCGGAAAAAATTTTAAAACAGTTAGATGGATTTTTACCTTTAGGATATTCTAGAAGCAACCCTTTGGATATTTTAGGAGATGCTAAAGCTAGCAGGTATGAGAGAACCTTAAAAACATTGAATATGTATGATATTTTTGATTTTTTTATTATTTTAGTTTCCCCACAAGAAATGACCCAGCCTTTAGAAACAGCTAAAATGTTAAGCAAGTGGAATAAACCTATTTTTGCCTGTTTTCAGGGGGGCAAGTCATTTAAGAAAGCAAAAGAATTTTTAAAGTCAAGAGTTAGTTTTAATGATATTTCTGATTTAAGTATTTTAAATAAAGCTGTTGAAGATTAAATAACTTACTCAAGGAAAGTCTAAAATAGTTTTTATTTAATTAACTATATCAAAACAGACTTTAGTATTAATCTTTTTTTAAGTTGAATTTTTTTATAACCTCTAAAATCAACAAGATTTCTATTATCAATAGAAGTTTTTATCTACTGGCAATAGAAAACTTAATAGTGTTAGGTCAAATTGAAATCCTCTGCTCGAATAAATATCTGCTATCAATTAAAAATTATCTTCTCAAAGACTAATTCTCGCATCAACCACCCTGACATCCTTGCCTATAATTATAGGGTTTAAGTCAGCATCTTTTATGTCTTTTTTTATTGCAATGTCAGAAAATTTCTTTATCACTTTTACCAGTCTTTTTATTTTGTATTTTTTTCCTTTTAAAAGTTTGTAAACTTTTAACTGTTTTATTGCCTCCCGAATTTCTTTTTTTGTTGCAGGCAAGATTCTAAATTCAGTGTCTTTTTTAATTTCAGTTAGTATGCCTCCAGAACCAATCAATAGAATCTTGCCAAAAGTTTTATCCTGCTTTATACCTGCAAGAATTTCAACACCATCGGTATTTTCTTGAATTATTATTTTCTTGTTTGGGAATTGTTTTTTCAGCTTACTGTATTTTTTTCCTAATTCTTTAAAGTTATGGCATTCTTCTATAGCATTTATTTTTGATTTATGCTCTCCAGTATTGAGTTTAAGCCATAAAGGGAATTTTAATTTTTTTATTTTTTCTTTATAATCTTCAACTTTTGCTTTTATCGGCAAGACTAAATATTCTGATAAGGGCAATTTTTTTACCTCTTCAAATGCCTCTTCTAATTTTATAAGTGTCATCTTGTAATAAGATAACTAAACTTTATAAACTTTAATCTTTTTGCTTTTAAAATGAGGTTAAATGTTCTAATTGCGGGTAAGGCGGGGCAGGGCATAAAGCAGACAGCAAGTATTTTGGCTAAAGCTATTGTTGAAGAAGGTTTGTATGTTTTTAATTATAGGTATTATCAATCACTGATTACTGGGGGGCATAATTTCAATGTTTTATCAATCAGTGATGAAGAAGTTATGAGTTTTGATAGAGATTATGATATTGCTATTTTATTAGATGAAAATTCATTAATGCATGAGAAAAATTTTAAAAAAGAATGTGTTGTATTGAAAAGTTTTGAAAAAGGCAAAGGTAAAAAGATAGATACTACAGATTTTAAAAAAGTTGAAAATATCTTTTTTTCATCTATCTTGTTCAAGATTCTTGGGTTAGGTAAAGAAAGATTGATTGAACAAGTTAGAAGGGCATTTAAGGGCAAGAAATTGTTAAAAAAAGATTTAGAGATTATTGAAAAAGCATATAAAGAAGATTTTTTTGAAAAATTGAAAGTTGGTAGGAAATTTAAAAAGAAAAGTAAAAAAAAGATATATTTAGAGGGTGCAGAAGCTGTTGGTATTGGGGCTATTGAGTCTGGATTAGATGTTTATCTTGCTTACCCTATGACTCCCTCAACTTCTTTGTTAAATTTTTTAAGTATGAATCAGAAAAAACATGGCTACATTACCTTTCAGCCAGAAAACGAGATTTCTGTTGTGAACGCAGGTTTGGGCAGTAGTTTTTCTGGGGCAAAAATAATGATTGGAACTTCTGGGGGTGGTTTTGATTTAATGACAGAGGCAATTTCAATGCAGGGAATGACCTCTTTACCTCTTGTTGTTTATCTTGCTTCAAGATACGGGCCTTCTTCTGGTGCAGCAACATATACAGCTCAACAAGATTTAAAGCTGGCTTTAAATGCAGGACATGGGGATTTTAAACGAGTTGTTATTGCTCCAGGAGATATAAAAGAAAGTTATGAATGTACAAAACAGGCTTTTTATCTTGCTGAAAAATATGGCTTGTTAAGTATTGTTTTGACTGACAAGCATTTAGCAGAGTCTGGATATACTCAAGAAATAAAGTATAAAGAGTTGTATGAGGGAAAGAAAAATAAGCTGGAAAAAGTTTTTAAGAGCAATAGTTATACTCATGATGAAGAAGGGAACTATACAGAAGATGCTGATAAAATCAAAAAAATGACTGAAAAAAGAAAAAAGAGATGGGAAAATGCAAAAAAAGAGATTAAAGAAAATTTTAACATGTATAAAAAGTACGGGAATGGCAGGAATCTAATTTTAGGTTTTGGCTCTACAAAAGGGGCAATTTTGTCTTCTCTTTCATCTTTAAAAAACTGGAAATATATACATATAACTTATCTTCAGCCCTTCCCAGAAAAATTAAAAAAAGAAATTTTAAAGGCAGAAAAAGTTAAAGTTATAGAAAATAATATTTATGGCCAGTTAGCAGATTTAATACAGGAAAAAACAGGAAGAAAAATAAAAGAAAAAGACAGGATTTTAAGGTATGATGCAAGGCCTTTTACTCCAAAAGAAATTGTTAAGAGGTTAAAATGATAAAAATAAGAATCTGCCCAAAATGTGGAAGCAATAATGTGAATGTCAAGATTACAGCTTCAGCTGTTTTTGGGGCGCCACAACAGTGGCAATGTTTAGATTGTGGTTTTGAGGGTTATTTATTTCCTGAAATATTTTTAAAAAATGAAGAAAAAAATTAAATTTTGCCCAAACTGTGGAAGTGAGAATATTAAGCTATTGGTTGGAGGCAAATTAGGAATGTATGAATGTTTGGAATGTGGGTTTAAGGCGTAATTCCCAGAAGCAAGTGAAAAAGAAATAAGAAAAATGAAAAATAAGAAAAATGAAAATTGGAACTAACAATGAAATAACGTGGTGTCCTGGCTGTACAAACTTTTTTTTGAAAAAAAGTGTTGTTGGCGCTTTAAAAGAATTGATTGAGGAGAAGAAGGTTAAGAAAGAACAGTTAGTTAGTGTAGCAGATATAGGTTGCGGGGCAAAAATGTATGATTATTTAAATATAAGCGGGATTAATAGTTTACATGGGAGAGTTTTGCCAACTTGTTTAGGGATTAAGATAGGTAATCCGAATTTGAAAGTCATGGGTTTTGGGGGTGATGGCGGGACTTATAATGAGGGAATCGGGCATTTAATTCATGCTTGCAGGTATAATTCTGACTTTAATATGTTTGTACATGATAATAGAATTTTTGCACTAACAGTTGGGCAGGCAACAGCGACAACTGAGAAAGGGTTTAAAGAAAAGGTTCACCCTTTTGGTGTTAGAGAAAAAACAATAAACCCAATTGCACTTGTTTTAGATTCTGGTGCCAGCTTTGTTGCCAGGATAAATGTTTTTGATATTGAAGAAAATAAAAAGATTATAAAAAAAGCATTGATGCATAAGGGTTTTTCCTTTATTGAGGTTTTACAGCCTTGTATTAAGTTTCATAATGATTCAGATTTTATAAAGAAGAATAGTTATAATATTAAGCCGATGAAGTTTAAAAAAGCTGGGGAAAAAGCTGGAGAGTGGGATTATTCTAAAAAAGGCAAGATACCTATTGGTATTTTTTATCAAAAACAGGAAAAAACATTTGAAGAAAAGAGAAAAGTGTTAAAAGAGCTGATAGAAAAAAATAAGGGTTTTTCTGATATTAAAAGCAAGAGAAAAATCTTGAAATAATGGCCTTGAGGGGAGTTGAACCATAAAACCTCCGGCGGGTTTTATGAATCCAGCATCCCTGGGCTTCAACTCATATGGCTCTGAGGGGAGTTGAACCCCCGACCTCTGCCTTATGAGAGCAGCGCTCTTACCGCTGAGCTACAGAGCCTTAAATAAAGCAGTTAAGTTTGATTTAAAAGGTTTTTTAAATTATTTTATGAATTTTTCAACAATATAAAACTTTAAAAATATAGAAGATATGTTTTTTTATGGTAGTGGGGAATTTAACAGGTATTTTGCCCGAAACTTTAATTGGAGAGATAGAAACTTTAGTTAAGGTTTTTCAGGCGGTTGGGGGTTTGATTGCAGCTTATATAATTCTATACATAGTTTATTTAGTTTTACTTAGAAAGAGAAATGTTAAATTAGAAGAAATAAGAAAAATTGTTGAGAGAATTGATAAAAAATTAAATAAAAAGAAAAAATAAAAATAGATTTCAGTTAACCCTTTTTAAGTGTTATTTCTATTGTTGACACGTTTACTTTCTTACCTTCCTTGTTTTCAAATTCTTCACTGCCTATCTCTATTTTTTTCACTGCTGTTTTTTGGTCTTCTAGAAATCTCTTCCTTGCTACTTCTGCTACGTCTACTGCTCTAGAGATAAATTTTCCTCTTGCTTTTATGATTACTTCATCACTTCCTCTCTTAGTAAATTGCATTACTACACCGGTAACGTAGTTCATGAAAGGTTTGTCGCCAATGTAAATAACGTTTTCGTCGTTATCTTTTTTCACTTTTTCTTGTTTTTTCTCTGTCTTTTCTTCCTGCTTTTCTTCTGCCATTTTTCTTACCTCCTTGCTTTATGTTTTCCGAATTTAGTTAGTATTTTCTGTTTCAAGTCCTAATTTTTGCCTTTCTTTCCTTTTTCTCTTCTTCAGCCTTGTTATATAGCCTGCAATCATGTTTCTCATTCTCTTGCTTGGCAGCTTCCCCCTTATCCTTTCTTTATTTTCTTCAAAATCTTCTGAAAAAATTTCTGGTTTTTCTTCTACTAATTTTTCGGCTGTTCTCTTGATTACTGTTGATTTAATTCTTCCCATAGCAATAAAGATTAAAGTATGAAGTATTTAAATTTTATTGTTCTATAATTCATCATTTGCCGGTTTTTTTTACCTTAATAAGGCCAGAGTAATTTTTAACATATTCTTTAGCATTTTTGCTTAAGCTTCCATCAGTTATTAGTAATACTGGCATTCCCTGTTCTCTTGATTTTTGAACAAGCAAGGCAATATCATTTTCCCTTATTTGTTTTCTTTTTTTTGCCACACATAAGAATTTTAACGAGCCTATGTCGCTTCTGATTTTTATTATGCATGTGTATTCTTTCTTTTTCTCCTGCTTTTCTTCAATAATTTCAACATTTTCTTCAGCAAGAAAAGAGATTATTTTTTTAGCAAAATCGCTTTTCTCTTTCTTTCTTTTTCTCTTTCTTTCTTTTTCTCTTATTTGTATTAGAGGCTTTTCTCCTTTCTTTGATTTTTTTTCAACTTTTTTCTTAACTTCTTTATCTTTATTTTCTATAGCTTCTCTTGCCTCTTTTTCGTTTAATGTGTAGAAGTGCCAGTAAAGTTCTTTTTCCTGATTTTTTTGTATTTGTATTGGGGAGGCAAAGTCATTTAAGTTTCTTAATGCTACTCTTATTGAGGGTTCTTGTTCCTTATCTTTTAAGATTTTATTTTTCCTTAATAGCTGAAAAGCTTCTTGTTCTTTTCCTGGAAGATTGTCAGAAAAATTTTCTAACTCTTGCTTTTGTCCAGGCAGGTAGTATAAAGGTGAGCCTCCGATTTTTAAATGGCTTACTTTTACTGTTTTGTCAGAAACTAGTTCTGACAAGTATGCAGAGGCAAATAACATGTCTAGGCCAGTAGATCTTGCTATATGCACTGGAAGAGAGGGCCCTCTTTGCTTTAAAATTTCAACTATTCTCTCTTTTGAATTTTTTAAGTTATTTTTTTCTTGTTTTTCAATTTCTTCTTCCATATTTGAAAATAAGTTTTAAGACCTTATAAAAAATTCTATTATTATGAATAAGGTATAAATTAGAATTAAACTTATTCCTTCTAATGTTTCTAGTTTCTTTCCTGTAGCAACAAATGTTACAAAAATAAATGCTGTTATAAACATGAATAGGGCAGATGTTAAAAAAGGAATAAATTCTGCTTTTATTGGGGAAATAATAGCGACAATCCCGAGTACTAATACTGAGTTAGTGAAGATTGTTCCTGTTTGGTCCCCAATTGCCATTTCTTTATGGCCTGCCCTGACTGCAGAAACCCCGAAAACAAGTTCTGGCAGTGCTGTGGCAATTGATAGTAAAAATAAGCCGACAATTATGTTTGGGAAATTAAAAAGCGTTGCAATTCCAGTAGCATATTTTACTACATATTTTGAGGAAAAGAATAAAGCTGTTAATGCTAAAAGAAAGATAAAGACATTTAAAACTATACTCCATCTTTTAATTCTGTTTTTTAGTGCAGCAGTGTACTTTTTTCTTTTTTTAAATTTTTTGTATAAACTAAATGAAAATAAAGATATTAAGATTATTCCGTCAATTCTTGAAAGAGAATGGTTAATTAGGTATAGGATTATTACTAATGCTATACTCCCTAACATGAAGAAGGTGTTTTCTCCTATTTTGTTTGATCTTGTCCCTATTTCTTTACTCATTAAAATTAAAATTCCTGTTATTAGGGTTAGGTCAATAATGTTTGCTCCAATTACATTTCCTAGACTTAGTTCTGGGTTTCCTGCAATTGCTGAAGAAATACCTACAAATAGTTCTGGTATTGATGTTGCTAATGCCATAATGATAAATGCTGCTGAAAATTCCGAAATTTTAAGAAATCTGGAAATTTTACTTAAAGATTTTACTAGTAAAAAGCCACTTGCTACTAAAATTAGACTTGATAAGATAAAGTACAATATTTCTAGCATTTTCTTTTTTCTCTTTTTTAAGGGCGGGTCCACTTAACTTCATAATAAGTTATATCTTGCTCTTCATCTAAAATCCCTATTAATAAGTTTTTTCTTGTTGAGTGTGCTACTCTTGATTTTGCAGTAAACTCGTGCCATGTTAAAA
Organism: Candidatus Woesearchaeota archaeon; assembly: GCA_964483015.1. Classification (GTDB taxonomy): domain Archaea; phylum Nanobdellota; class Nanobdellia; order Pacearchaeales; family GW2011-AR1; genus PWGL01. The sequence continues at coordinate 7,823 of CAZAAB010000012.1, forward strand.
CTTCAGATTCTCTGACTGGGTATAAAATCCATTTTGCATGGTCTTGTCCTGGTTTAATGCCCTTGGCATAAACGCGAAATTCTGCTCCAAATTTTAAAGCTGTTTTTACTATGTAGCCCCGTTGTCTTAAGTCTTTAAAAATAGCATACTTTATCTCAATTCTTTTGTCTTTTTTCTTTAGTTTTTTTAATAGCTGTTTAAACGAGGTTTTTCTAATTCTCTTTCTTATCACTAAAATGTTTTTTTCTATCAAGTAAAGGGCTTCGGGATAAGAGTAATAAATTTTTCCCTGTTTTTTTTCTCCAAATCTTGATTTTTCATATAAGGCAAAAGCACTTTGTTTATTAGAGTAAATAAGCTGTCCAGTAAACTTAGCTTTTATTTTCTTTACTTTTGTTTTTTTCTTACTTTTCTTTACCATATTTATTAAAAGATTATGGGTTATTTAAATCTTGCTTCAGAAAAATATTTAAACTTGTTATTTTTAGTAAGAATATGAAAACTGTTGATAAATTTATTTGTAAGTTTTTAACAGTCTTAGTTCTTGTCTCCTTATGATTTCACATCTTGTTTTTGATGTGAAGGGCATTAATTGCAAGAGCTGTAATATAGAGGAAAATGGATATAGAAATTTGTAATAAAGAAAGGCTTGTGTGCAGGCATGAGTCAAGAAATTTTTCACAAGAAGAGATGGAAGAGCACTGGTATAGAAAACATTTTTTAAGCAATGGAAGACATGTTCCTAGAATAAGCTATGCAGTCCCTTTTTCAGTTTTTGAAAATGCCAGGAAGATGGCTGAAGAAATAGAAGAACATATGAGTAGTTTTTTAAATATATAAAATGTTTATTAAAAATGGCAAGAAGCAGCAAGAAGTACGATTTTAAGAAGGTAGAGAAGAAGTGGCAGAAGAAGTGGGAAAAAGAAAAAGTATTTGAGGTTAAGAAGAGCAAGAAAAAGAAATTCTATAATTTAGAGATGTATCCTTATCCTTCGGCTTCTGGCTTGCATATGGGTCATGCTTTAAATTATGTTATTGGAGACATTATGGCCAGGTTCAAAAGAATGAAGGGAAAAAACGTTTTATATCCTATGGGTTATGATTCCCTGGGATTGCCTGCAGAAAATGCGGCTATAAAAGCAGGAAAACATCCCAAGGATTATACTGAGAAGTCGGTAAAGAATTATATTGGGCAGCAGAAAAAATTGGGTTTAAGTTATGATTGGTCAAGACTTGTTTGTAGCCATGACCCCGAGTATTATAAATGGGACCAGTATTTTTTTCTGAAATTTTTAAAAGAAGGTTTAGCATATAAAGATAATGCCCCTGTAAATTATTGTAATAAATGTAAGACTGTTTTGGCAAATGAGCAGGTACATGACGGAAAGTGCTGGAGGTGCGGTGGGGAGATAGAAATAAAACAACTCGAGCAATGGTTTTTAAAGACTACAGAGTACGCAGATGAGCTATTGAAAAAATTAGAGGAACTAGATTGGCCAGAGAAAATTAAGGCCATGCAGAGAAATTGGATTGGCAAGTCTGAAGGAGTGGAAATTAATTTTGAAACCAACAAAAAAGAGAAGTGGCCAATATTTACCACAAGGCCCGACACAATTTTTGGTGCAACCTTCATGGTTATTTCTTCACAACATCCAAGATTAATGGAATTAGTAACAAAAAAACAGGAAAAAAAAGTCAAGAAATTTTTAAGAAAATCTAAAAGTGTTTCGCAAAAAGACGAAATGGAAAAGGAAGGGGTATTTACAGGGAGTTATGCCATAAATCCCGTTAACCAGGAAAAACTACCTATATATTCCGGAAATTTTGTTTTAGCAGGCTATGGTTCAGGAATGGTTATGGCAGTGCCAGCACATGACCAAAGGGATTTTGAATTCGCTAAGAAGTATGACATTCCAATAAAGATTGTTATCCAGCCAGAAACAGGGGATATTAAACAGGAAAAAATGAGCAGGGCCTTTACCGGAGAAGGTAGAATAATCAATTCAGGAGAATTCAATAAAATTCCAAGTTCAGACGGGAAAGAAATAATCGCAGATTGGTTAGAAGAAAAAGGCTATGGTAAGAAAACTACAGAATATAAATTAAAAGACTGGCTTATTTCAAGGCAGAGATATTGGGGGGCTCCGATTCCTGTTGTTAATTGTGATAAGTGCGGGACTGTACCAGTAAAAGAGGAGGATTTGCCTGTAAAGTTGCCAAATGATGTAAAATTTGGTAAGGGAAATCCCTTGGAGACAAATGAGAAGTGGATTAAGACCAAATGTCCTAAATGTGGCGGGAAAGCAAGAAGAGAGACAGAAACTATGGATACTTTTTTTGATTCTAGTTGGTATTTTTTGAGATATTGCGATAACAAAAATAGCAAGAAACCATTTGATAAGAAGAAGGTTGATTACTGGATGCCTGTAGACCAATATATAGGTGGAGCAGAACATGCATGCATGCATTTGATTTATGCAAGATTTTTTACTAAAGCCTTGAGAGATATGGGTTACCTGGATTTTGACGAGCCTTTTCAGAGTTTATTTAATCAGGGTATGTTGCTGGGACCAAATGGAATTAAGATGAGCAAAAGCAAAGGGAATGTAGTAAATCCCAAGAAAGTATCAGAAAAGTATGGGATTGACACTGCCAGATTTTTTTTAATTTCCCAAGCTAGCCCTGACAAAGATATTCAGTGGTCTGATAAGGGAATAGAAGGAAGTTTGAAATTTTTGAACAGGGTTTTTAATATAAAGAATTTTAAAAAAGGAAAGTCAAGCAAGAAAATCCAACATAAAATAAATAAGACAATCAAGCAGGTTGAAAAGGATATAGAAAATTTTGATTATAATCTTGCCACAATAGAGATTAGGGAATTGTTCAAATGGATGGAAAAAGAAAAAGTTAGCAAAAAAGATGTTGAAAAATTTCTTAAGTTGTTAAGTCCTTTTTGCCCCCATCTTGCTGAAGAGTTGTGGCAAAAAGTAGGAAATAAGCCATTCATTTCTAAAGCAAAATGGCCAAAGGTAGATGAAAGCAAAATTGATGAAGAAATAGAGAAGCAGGAGAAAAAGAAAGATAAATTGTTAGAAGATGTGAAGAATATCATAGATATTTTAAAAGATAAGAACGAGTTAGAAGATAAGAAAAAGATTAATGTTTATGCCATTCCTAAAGAGCTGGGGTTATATAAAAAAGTAGAAAAAAAGATAGAAAATACTTTTGGCTTGAAGACAAAAGTGGAAAGTGTGAAAAAAGCTGATAAAGAGGTAAAGGTTAGACCGGGAAAACCTGGCATTTTGATTAAATAGTTATTTAGAATATGCTTCTGATTTTTCTGGGTCAAGAAGAGATTCAGAGAAATAGCAAAAAGATTTATACTATACTAATACCAACTTTGATGATTCTGTTCAAGAAATCTCCTGATTTATCAATGTCAATAGAATCAAGAGAGTTTAGAGATAAGGAAAAAAGGACATATTATCAAGATTAAAGTTTGAGGTTAAGGATTATTTAGCCATATTAATACTGATTATAGGGTTTATTTTGTTTTTAATAACATTTAAATAACCTCTTAACTTAATTGAGATAATGGCAAAAAAGAAAAGTAAAAACAAGAAAAGTAAGAAAAAGAAAAAAACAAAAGAAAAGAAAAAAAAGAAAGAAAAAAAAGGAAAAGAGATTGGCAAAGTTACTCATTACTTTGACAATATAAGTGTTGCAGTAATTAAATTGAAGAAACAGTTAAAAACAGGTGATAAGATAAGAATTAAAGGCAGTACAACTGATTTTGAAGAACCAGTTAAAAGTATGCAGATTGAACATGAGCAGGTTGATAAAGCTGGTAAAGGAAAATCGATAGGGTTGAAAGTTAAAGACAAGGTGAGAGAGAACGATAAAGTTTACAAATTGTGATTATTTAGTTGTATGAATTAGGAAGTTCATGACAATGTATAGAGATAGTTGTCAAAAAATATACTGGAATTTTTTTTTAAGTTAGAAGTGCTGGATTCACAAGCGAAAACAACTGTTGATGATGTTTTAGAAGGTTTTAGGGAAAGAAATTTGTTAGAGAAATTAATTGATGATTCATATGTTGTTAGAAATTTAAGTACAGCCAAAGAAGTTATAGGTGGAGCAGTTTTTCCAGCATAAGTTCAGAAAGCATGGAGAGATGCTGTCGAAGAAGTGGATAATGACGGATAGAATAAATTTATTTTGGTTATTCTTTTGACGGGATTTTATATGTTTGCTTTTCATAAAAGTTATGTTCAGAGAAAAATTTCTAATGGCATTTCTATCAAGAAATAAAAATCAAATTGGTTTATGAATATACCATAGAGTTTTATTCTGCGATAACTGTGATAAGGAATAGGGATTTTTTAGAGGTGAGATCAAACCTTTTCGAAAATTATAAACAAATTCAATTATTGTAAGGGGGAGCCTAAAACAAATATATAGGTGGATATCACGAGGTTTTGACCGAATCTTAAAACAAAACTTTATAAAGTTTTGAAGGGCATTTTAGATATGCCTTATTTAGTAGAGATAAAAGAGCCTGCAGAAAAAGAGATAAATAAATTGGATAGTCAAAAACAAAAAGAAATTATAAAGCAGTTAGAAAAATTAGAGAAATATCCGGATAAGTACGGGAAGCCACTAAGAGGAAAATTGAGTGGATTGTGGCAGTTAAGGTCTGGCAAATACAGAATATGGTATACAATTGAAGATAATACAGTTGTGGTTAGAGCAGTTAAACACAAAAAAGAAGCGAAAAATTATTATTGAGAAAGCCCTTTTTCTTTTTTAAGTTGTTTTAAACTTTTTGAAGAAGCACCCTTGCTTTCTTCTATTTGCTTTAATACTTTGTCATCTCCAAGAGTTTCTATAGTAGCCCTCATTGACTCAAATTCATCCTTAGGAATAGTTACATATCTATTATTCCTAATTTTTTTTATTTCCATTGTTCATATAGCAATAAACTGCAATTTTTAAATATTTCGTTCTGTTGGGCTTTGCGTGAAAACTACTTATGCTGGTCATAAAAATCAAATACTTTAAGGATGTTAGCTACATTCCCGAGATATCTTAGAACTTTCTGTTTGACCTTGCCATTAACCAACTTGCCTTCAACAACATAATAATATGTTTTTCCTTTAATTTTTTTACTTCTTATATACGCCATCATATTATTATTAGGCACAAACACTATATAAATATTTCTATACTATAGAACAATAAAAGCTATATAGTAGGTTAGGCACAATAACTTATGAAAAAACACCCAAATCAAACATTTAGAAGGAAGATTGAAATGCTTAGAGATCCAAAAAAGAAAAAACAATTCTATAAAGCCCAAGAGCAAAGAAAGATTTCTTGGCCAGAATATAACTTAGCAAAAATAAATGAAATTAAAGAAACTCTAATGTTCATTAGAAAATCAGTAAATGAAACACATTACAATATGGTTAAAAGAGTTGGAAGACCCCCTACAAATCCAAAAGATTTAGCTAAAGCAATCCTATTTTGCGAAGCAATAGGATTGCCAGAAAGACAAGCAGAAGGATGGCTTGAAATTATAAGCCCTTTCTTAGGATTACTGATAGATCAGATGATAGAGTAATTGGAGAAGCTTATTCTAATCCAGAAGTGATGCAAATTTTAAGTCAGGTATTTGAGGAAAATAAATCTTCAAATGGTATTCT